>JBAYCO010000324.1:0-5303 GCA_041668685.1 Victivallaceae bacterium
AATACGTTAAATCCCTGTAAACTAATATACCTCACGCGTATTTTAATTGCAAACGGTTTTACCGGTAAATTGCGGTTCAACATCTGCACAAAGTTTGACAATAGCGATAATTAAACTTTTATTTGCGAAAATATTTATCAGCGTTATATTATAAGTTTGGCGAAAAATAATATACGGTGTTATCATGCAGAAGATTGAAGAAAACATTGGAATACACGACAAATTTCAATTCGAAATAAAATATATTTATCCATTTGACCGGAACACGCCGGTTACGGAATATACGGTTGAACATTTTCTGTTTATCCCCAATAACCTTGGAATAAACTCGCGTAATTATTCACGGGAACAGTTTTACGGCGACACGCAAAAATATCTTCGCCTGAAAACGCCGGTATTCAACCTGCATGCGATGACCAGCGGTTCCGATAATCCCTTGGATAAATTATCCAATGCGATGAAGGAACTGGCCAATGACCCGGAAAATGACAAAACGGAGCGGAAATATAAATATCACCTGAAAATGTTCTGCGCCATTTTCAAAAGCGCCATCCGTGACGAAGAGTCATTCATTGAAAAACGTCTCAAGCCGGAAGACCACAGAAAAGCGGCCGCCAAAGTCGTGAATGATATTCGTGATATTACTGAATCTTTTCGTGCGCTGCGGCCTTTGATTCATTTTTCGCACGTAAGCCATAAGCAGTTGGCGCTGTTTAATTTTGCGGACGAATATTTAAGTCTCCTGATCGAGAAACGCATATTTCGCCTGCTGGATTTCCTGAAGAATAAAAGCACCCGGAATTATTCCGAAGTCAGTCCTATATTGCTGTCGCTGGCGGTAGCCGAACAGAAATACCGGGAGCAAAACAATTATCCTTCCGTCCCGCAGGAAAAGGAATCCAATGAAGTCGTGGTTTACCGCGGCCGTATTTTGAAAAAGATTATGGGCAATATTCTTTTTCTGCACACGAGTATAAAAATGGAAGGACGTTTGCGGGAGCAGATCGGTTTGGGATTTGCGGCCGGGCTAGCGATGGCTTTTGCTACCGCTTTTATTTTTCTCTCCCGCAGTATCTGGCAGGACTTTACGCTGTCATTGTTTGCCATATTGATCATTATTTATATATTCAAGGACCGGATCAAGGAAATCACCAAGGGGATTATGGTAAAACTTCTCCGCAAATATATTTACGATTACAAAACTTTTCTGACGACGAGTTTTAATAAAAGAATAGGATTTTGCCGGGATCTCTTTAATTTTGTTACCGAAAACAAACTGCCGCAAATGGTGAAGCGTCTTCGTAATAAGAACTATATTGACGAACTCAATAACGGTTATACGCCGGAAGAAATTATCTATTACAAAAAATATATCCGCATTTACTCAAAAAGCTGTGAACAACTTTTACAGGACTTCAAGGTTGACGGCGTTATCGATATTCTGCGTTACAATGTGCATCACTTGCTGGGCAAAATGGATAATCCTGAAAAAACTCTTTTTGTCGCGTCCGGCGACAATGATTTCAAGCCGGTTGCCGGTCATTGCGTTTATCATCTGAACCTGATTTTGAAATACGGCAGTTTCAAGCAGGAGCCGTTTTATCAGAAGTTCAGGATAATCCTGGACCGCGACGGCATAAAACGCATCGAAAAAGTTCCCTGCGACCTGACCCAGATAGCCCCGCAATTATGTAGCGCCGGGAGCAGCCTTGCTCCGGCGCCGGGAGGCTTAAAAGCGGATATAAACTTTATCGGTCACGGTGCGAGGCCGCACTCGTGGTTCATGATATAGAAATCTTTTATTGAGTTTTTTAAAACCCCGTCCTTTGGGCGGGGTCATAGTTTTTCGGTTTTACCATTTCCATAAATTGTTCTGCAAAATCTTTCGCCATCCAACCTTTAGTCCCGCACGGCTAGAGACAGCCGTGGCTACACCGGGAAACTTTGCATGTTGAGAAAACAGATGTAGCCGCCCCTGTCCCCAGGGGCGTAAGGAACGTTGCATGAGAATTAAACTCTGAAATTCCATTAACGCTCCTGCTCCCCTATGGGGAGCTTTTTCAATGCCGGGTTCTTTGAGCCCGTTTTTTTACTTTGACAGGATAAACAGGATAAAAAAGTAGTAGCGCCGCGTCTCGATGAGACCGGCGACATGCAACGTTGACAGGCCGCATAATGTTACTCTTTGCCGCTTTCATCGAAAGCCGACCTACTGAGAATTCCCGGCAAAACTGGTTAGGTTCATGATATAGAAATCTTTTATTGACAAAATCATTTCTGACAAAATTATTTTTTAAATTTTTCTTAGCACGTAACACGTAACTCGAAACACGTAATACGTAAATTAAGTTCTATTATTACGCAGCTTGTTCGGCGACAGGCCGGTAAGCTGTTTTATCTGCTTGGAAAAATAACAGGGATCGGGGATACCGCAGTCAAAAGCTATTTCCGCAACTTTCAGATTGGTTTCATAAAGCATTTTCAGGGCGTGTTGCAGCCGCATATTGATTATATAGGTATTGGGACTTATGTTGAGCTGTTTTTTTAGCGCTCTGCCCAGGTTGGTGCGATGTACTTTCAGTATTTCCGCCGCCGCATTGACGTTGAAACTTTCGTTTTTAAAATTATTTGCCGTCAGCTCCATAAAATCTTTGACAAGCCGTTGGTGAGAAGAATTTTGTTTCGAGGCTGCCGTCCGGCTGCCGATGGCAATTAGAAAACGGTAAACAGCCTGGCTTCCACGCTGAAGGCCGTCCGGAGTCAGATCATGGAGAATTTCAAACATTTCCTCGAAATAGGAAACCAGGCATTCCTGAACATAAAATGGAGAACGGGGATATTTGAAGCTTTTCAGAAAATTTTCAGCCTGCGGCCCGTCAAAAGTTACCCAATAATAAGTAAAACTGGGGCTTTTGATGACAATGCGGTCCGCTTCGTGCGGCAAATAATAAAGCGCCTGTCCAGCCTTCAAAGTGTATTTGTTATTATTGATGCCGAATGAACCGTTGCCGTTCATGCACCAGAATAATCCGCAATGTTGTCGTGCTTTCCCGTTGTCTTTTTCGGTCCAGCCTTTGCTTGCGGTATACCATCCGGTGGCGCGCAGATAAAGCGGCAGCGGCGCGGCTTTATCTATCTGAACCGCCCGGTGAATTGCCATTCCCATGTCAATACCTCCGGTATTGCGTGTTACGTGTTAAGTGTTACGAAAGAAATATTTTCGAGCTGTGCGGTAGAAGGCAAGCTCAAATTTTTTTCGTCCAACGATTCAGTATCGTTATCAAGTAATTTATACGTGTTTGTAGTCCCGCTTTTAAGCGGAAGAAATAAACGCGGGAAGCGGAACACAAAATCCTGCACTGCTTTAAACGAAATTTTCCCACTAACAAAAATTGCCTGTTCCGCCTGAAGGCGGGACTACAAACACGATTTCCGCGGCGCCTGGCGCATAACATATAGTACGGATACTCCGTGTTTCTGTTCATTGCGCCTACCACACAGCTTGAATATTTATATATTTTGTCCTTTAAGCGTAACACTAGCATATTGCATCATATTTACAAGTATTTCATCAATTCTTTTATTGATTTAAGTCGAAAATCCCTGTATAATTTGTAATATAAAATTGGTTTCAATAATTAAAATTGAATAATATTTCAGGAGAGATCAAAATGGGAAATCTCAAAAAGTTCACGCTCATCGAACTCCTCGTTGTGATCGCTATCATAGCGATTCTCGCCTCAATGCTGTTGCCGGCGCTGAATAAGGCTCGCCAACAGGCTGATAAGACTATCTGCTTGAACAACATGAAACAGGTGGGGATGAAAGCGTTGCAGTATGTTGATACCTATGACGGTTATCAGCTCACCTATTATTACGACGGCTTGCAGGAATGGGTGTGGAGTGACTACGTAATGTTTGACGGTATGCTGGATTCCAACAATAAGAGTGACTTGTTGTTGTGTCCTGCGGCTATGCAGAAAAACTGGATTAGCAAATACTATACCATCGGGGCGTGCTCTCTGTCCCCGATGATCAACTCCAAGTTGCGAATTTCCGGCGGTGGCGCTGTTGGCATTGCCGTTAAGAGGATGAGCCAACCGTCCCGCAACGCTTTCCTCGTCGATACTTCCTGGGCCGCCAATGGTTCCAAACCCGATCACGCCGGTGAGCTATCCTTTCATGTTCATTACGACCCAACACTCAGTAGTTCCGGTGCCATCAATCGACATTTGTTGCAAATGAACAACTGGTACTGGGATGGTCATGCGGCAACCATCACCCCGCGAGATTGGTCGCAAATCGTTAATGAAATGCTGGACGGTGGCAAAACCGTTTATTACATTGATGCCCAGGACTTGATTTACAAACAAGTCAATTAACCAATCTAAAGATAACGGCAAAACAAAGATTGGGTAGATAAACGGGTAACGACAGTTAGGTAAGTTAGGTGAGAAATAACCCAAAATTAGAGGACAATGAGTTTTTCTCACTAAAAAACACGTAGAGAACTATGAAAATAAAACAGCAAAAAAACATCAATGGTTACGCAGCTTCTCCGCGTTAGACTGCGGAAAATTATTGATGTTGACTGATGGTAATAATGCTACTGAAACGGTGCTTGTGGCAGTTTTGTGGTCTTGCCGACCATGTTTCCCGCTAATATTTTAATTTGTAATAAAAGTTAATAGTTTTTCAATCTAATATGTATTTTTTTTTAATATTGACAAAGTCAACCATTACCATGGAGCGCGTATGAATCAAAACACGATTCAAGACAGTCGGTCTGATAGAAAATTACATTTTCTTCAGAGAAAACAACTTTTTAATAAAGTTTTGTCCATCATGTATTTGTTTACCACGATGGCTCTCCCTCCGACGTTAGCCACCACTACCGTAGACGTCAAATTCAACGCGGAGCAAACCACCATCCATAGCCGCGGAGGTGTGCTCAAAATCGTCAAAATCAATGACTTGTCCGACCTGCCCGGACAGCAGAATGCACTGCATTTGCAGACTTTGATCAAAAACGGTAAACCCAGCTATGTTAGTTGGACGTATCGTTTTAAGCCCATCCAGCAGCAACGCGTTACTGTCGACTTTCAAATCAAGCTGGATGCCGACGCGTCCTATGCCTTGTTTGTGAGAGATAAAGGCCTCCTGATGGTCGCGACCATGTTCAGGAAGGGACGGTTACGTAGCAATAACGGCGGCAAGTGGACCAACGGCCCCAAAGTTCCTGTTGGACGCTGGCTGCGCATGCGTTACGTTATTAAGCAAGATATTAAGCGTTATGACGTCTA
>JBAYCO010000325.1:0-5297 GCA_041668685.1 Victivallaceae bacterium
GCATGACCTGAAAGTCATTTTGAGCCAGGGAGGAAAAAGCGACAGATGCGTCAGTATTTTCTGTGATGATTATACTGCCGGGAGACTGGCGGCGGAACATGCTTTTGAAATGGGGCATCGGGTTGCCGGAATTATTTTTCCGAGTGTCGCTTCTCCTCGTTTTAGCGGATTTGTGGAAACTTTCAGCGCCGCAGGCGGCGAATGTCCGGGAAAATTCCGGTGGTCTCCGGTTTTCGAACACGGCAAAATAGAGGAATTCGTAAAGAAAAACTCAAAACAAAAAGATTTGCCTTCATTTTTCTATTGTTTCGCTGATAATATCATGTTTCCGGTAATACGCGGTTTGGGAGCAAACGGCTTAACGGTTCCCGACAAGGTAAGTTTGATCGGTGCGGACAATCTGTATTGGGGAAGATTTTGCCGGCCTGCATTTACTACGGTTGACTTGTGTGAGGAACTCTTTGCCGAAAAACTCATCGAGGCGATAAAACATACTGCCGCGGGCAAACCGCCTTACCAGCTCGCCGTGCCGGTGCGTCTGCTCAGGCGCGAAACGGTAAAAGCATTGAACTGACGACTGCTACTTTATTTTCGGCAGGAAAAGGTAGAAATTGGTGCCTTTGCCGACTTTGCTTTTTACCTGGACCCAGCCGTGATGGTTGGTTATGGTTCCGTATACCATTGAAAGTCCCATGCCGGTTCCTTCGCCGATCGGCTTGGTGGTGAAGAACGGGTCGAAAATGTGTTTCATGGTATCGGTATCAATGCCGCAGCCGTTGTCTTTAATGCAGATTACGTAGAATGAGTTTATATCGGTGGCGGGACTGGGCGGCAGCACTTTTATCCGGCAGTTAGCGGCATAGTCAACTGTCAGCAGCAGTTTTCTTTCTTCTTCCAAATCCTTCATTGCGTCCATGGCGTTCAGCATGAGGTTAAGCAGAACCTGCTGAAGCTGGATACTGTCACCGCGAACGAACATCGGTTCGTCATGAAGATTGAGTTTCAGGTCAAGCCGTCGTTTACTTTGCGGCATAAAGAGGTCGACCGCTCTTTGAACCAGCTTGTTCAGGTCGACGTCAGTTTCCTGATATTTCCCTTTGCGGGCGAAGCCGAGGAGTTTGCTGGTTAATTCACCGGCTTGTTCGGATATTTCCCCTATCTTTTCCAAATGTTTGTCGATTGCCTGGTCGCTGGTGTCGTAAAGCATTCTTACCAGATCCAAATGACCTAATATGGCGTGAATGTAATTATTGAAATCATGCGCAATGCCTCCGGCGAGTTTGCCCACGGCTTCAAGGCGTTGAGAATGAGCAAGCTGATCGGCTAATTTAGCTTTTTCCTGCGCCAGCCGGTTTTCCTCGGTAACGTCGCGGGCAAGTACCAGCAGCATTATTTCATTTTCGAAATTCAGGGCCGACAGGGCAATATTGAGATTTTTGCGCAGCGGTCCTTTGCCGATAAAAGCATTGAATCGGATTATTTTAGCTTCTTCTTCAAGGCCGAATGGATTGGAATATTCAACCAGCGCTTTTACCGGGTTGCCTTTTTCATCCTCCAGGGTGGTGAGCAATTTTATACCCAGTACTTCGTTGACGTCAGTAGAGTTCATGGCTTCGACCGCGGCCAGGTTGGCGTCGATGATATGGCCGGTGTCGTCGAGCAGGAAAATCGCTTCGCTGGCATTTTCAACCACCATCCGGTAGCGGCCCTCCCATTCTCGCAAATCCCGTTCCAGGGCTTTGGCTTTGCTGTAGCCGCCGAAGAACGCAAAGACTATCTCGAATGAACCGCGCTTCTGGACATCCACATTGTTTTCTATCTTGTCCATGTAAATGGTGATCAGTATAGCCAGCCAGATGGAAGCGATTGCCTTTATAAAGAACGAATTGTTTATATGCACCCACCAGTAAGTCTGGCTCCAGCCGGTAACAGCCAGGTAAACAAAAGAATCGATAATGCAGGTGCAGATCAGGGAGCCGAGTATGCAGACGAACAGACTGCATCCGGCGTTCCGCAGGCGTTGAAAAATTATTGCCAGCAGGAACAGGTCAAGGATTTGGGCAAGGGTGGCGCCGGTAATGGAAGTCCGCGCCGCATTCAAAAGATACTGGAGGGAATCAGCGGCTATCCCTTGCGAGATGGCAAATCCCATCCAGTCGCACTGCAAGCGGGTCAGGGTTACAAGGTAAAAGAACATGCCGAAAGCGATAATTACCCCGACAATCATCCGTTGCGCCGCCAGTGTTCCTTCGGTCAGGTAAACCAGGAGCAGCGCCGCCAGATAAGGCAGGAACAATACCGTATGGCCAAGGTAAAACTCAAGGTCGTAAACCCCGACGCTTACTTTTATTGCCGCCGCGCTGACGAACTGGGTGAACAGGAACAATAAACCGACGGATATATAGAAAACGCTGCTTCCTATGGTCTTGCGTTGGCTGTGAAGCAAAGCCAGCGTGACAAAAGTAAAGGTCATTTCCAGGAATGCTAATGAAACGGCATAGAGGTTTTCCAAATCATTTTCTCCGCAAATAAAAGTTAAGTATTTTTTTTAGCTTGACTTTGCCTGTGGTTTTATGGTTCAGTTCAATTCTTATGATCGGCGTCCTTAAGTTGCTTGCGGACATAGGCGGCGCGGAAAATATCCCGCTCCTGGGAACTCAGTTCTTTCTGGGCGAATTTCTGAAGATGGGCCGGGTTTATCGTCAGGAACAGCTTGTTGACGGTGTGCAGGTCCACCGAGTTGAACATATCCATATCCACACCAATGCGAAGATCGGAAAGCGAGTTCAAAGCTTCCTCGCTTGACAGGGTGTAGGCATGACGCAGTATCCCGTAGGAACGCCCGACGTGGTCAAGCAGAAAGTATTTTTTATCGGCAAGAAGGGTGTTGCGGCAGCTTTTTTCATGTGAAATTATCTGGGTGATAACGGTATTCAGACGCTCGATGATCTGGGGTTCCGATTCACCAAGGGTGCTTTGGTTGGATATCTGGAAAAGGTTGCCGCGGTTGTCGGTGCCTTCCCCGAAAATACCGCGCACGGCGAGCCCCAGCTTATTCACTCCCTGGATAGCCGCGTTGATTTTGCCGGAAAGCACCAGGCCGGGCAGGTGCAGCATAACGGAAGCCCGCATTCCGGTTCCGACGTTGGTCGGACAGGACGTCAGGTAGCCCAGTTTGGAATCATAAGCGTAGGGCAGGGATTCCTCCAGTTCGGAATCCAGCTTGTTGATTTGTTCCCATACTTTCATTAATTGCAGTCCGGGACACAAGGTCTGGATACGCAAATGGTCTTCCTCGTTGATCATTACCGCGCAGGATTCATCCTGCTTGACGAACAGCGAAGTGTGCTGGTCTTTTTTTACGAATTCATTGCTTATCAGGCGGCGCTCAAGAAGTATCTGGCGTTCCACTTCCGTATAATCCGCCATGTGGAAATCAATATATTTCTTGCCGATTACTTCGGATTTTTTAAGGGCCATTTCCGCGGCCGCCTGGACCTGTTCAAGTTCCGCGGGCGAAGCGGCGATTGGAAAGGGCAACCCCTGAATGTTCCTGGCCAGGCGGATGCGGGAACTGATGGCGATATCGCCGTCATGCCCGGAGTCCAGCAGCCAGCTGACGTCGTGCTTCAAAAGTTCATCGATTTTATTTTGCGGCATTTTTCTTGATATTTTTTTTAGGGGTTATTTTGTTTTTCAGCGAACGGATCTTATCGCGAAGTTCCGCGGCTTTTTCGTATTCTTCGCGCTGAATGACTTCGTCGAGTTCTTTCTGGAGGTTCATTAGTTCGAGCATCTTGGCGGAAGTTGTGTCAGGGCCTTTGGTGCCCGGTTTTTTGCCGACATGCAGCTTGCCGCGGTGCATGTTCTCCAGGGCGTTATCAATAACTTCACGGAAAACGTTATAGCATTCAGGACAGCCGACCCGGCCGGTCTGGCGCAATGCCTTAAGCGTCCAGTTGCAGGATGGACATTTCAAGGTAGAAGTTTCTTTGTCGGGGGACTCCGCGGTTTTTTGCGGCATGGTTAATCCGGGGATACCGCCTTGGGACTCGGAAATATTGTAGAGCATTTCCGCCAGGTTAAAGCCGCCAAAATCAAAAGATGGGTCGTTCTGGGACTTTTTTAAAGCGCATTCGCTGCATAGATGCATAGCTTTTTTGCTGTTGTTTACAATTTCCTGAATATGAATGGTCGCTTCACGTTTTTTACATATATCGCATAACATAAATTACCTCAGACAGACAAAAATTCCATAACGGCGGAGCTTTTCTAAAAAAGAGCCCGGCATTAATATAACTTGAACAAGCGTAAATATCAAAAAAAAATAAAATCTTTGTCATAAAGACAGCCCGTTTTTCAGTAATTTTTCCAGGATTGCTTTAAAATGATATTTTAAAGTTTATATTACTTAGACAATTAAAAAGGGTATTATAATGATTACTGTTTTAGCTTCGATTTATGTTGTGCCGGGCGAACTTCCCGCGTTTTTGGAAATTTTTAAAGCCAATGTTCCCGCCGTTTGCGCTGAAAAAGGCTGTATTTCCTATGTCCCTATGGTGGATGAAGATTCCGGATTGCCGCAGGAAAAAAATGAGAATCTCGTTACCATTGTTGAACAGTGGGAAAGTCCGGACGCCCTGAAAAAGCATTTGGCGGCGCCGCATATGCTGAAATACAAGGACGACGTCAGAAATATAGTCGAAAAAGTCACGTTGAAGGTATTGAAAAACGCATAGACGAGTCGTTTCTTAAACAGCTTAGTTGGCGTAATATACTCTGAGTTCGCCGCGCCAGCGGGTTTTCCTGGTGACTGAATTATGGTAATATTTTGATTCAATATCTTTTATATTGATTGGTTTTAATTTACGTTTTCTGGCTTCCGCGATCCAAAGCGCCAGGTCTTTGATCCTGTTTCTGGCGTGAAACTTTGAGGCGTTGCTTGTTCCCTCGGTCTCAAGCTTGTTATAACACATGTCAAGTTTGAAACCGTCTTTGTAGTCAGTGATTTCGTAAGTTGTGAACGGGCCCAATTTTTTACTGTACTCACCTCTGAACGCATGTGGAGTCAGACAACCCGCCAAAGACAAGGTTAAAAGTAAAAGAATAAATTTTTTCATGCCTGTTCCTGCAGAAATTAAAGGGTGCTTCTTTGTACCAGGTCAGGGACGATTTCCTTAAGTTCCTTATCCGTGGCGTTTTTACTTTTAGAGGAGGTTTTTATATTATCCGAAGGCAGCTTTACGGGCGAGAATTTCTTGGTCTTCGTTAATTTAGTGTCCTTCTGTTTGGCGTCA
>JBAYCO010000326.1:0-5281 GCA_041668685.1 Victivallaceae bacterium
CGTTGGCTTCAAAAAAGAGCTTGTCAGGAAAATGTTCTTACCGACTTGCTTTCGATTACAAAATTATCGGAGGAGACCGGCATCTGGGGGGAGACGGAGCTTTTCGCGTAGATCTGCATCCAACTTTTTATAAGACACCGCAAGATTATTATATCGGTTACAAAAATGAGAAAGGCGAATTTATAGATGAGGCAGGGCGAGGTACTGGTAATATAAGAAAAAAACACGGTATGCAGGGGCATAGTTCAATATTTTTTTCTCCCTCTCAAGCGGATCAAGTGAAGGTTTTCTTTAAAATTTTTGGCGAGAGTTCAATTATTATAGACAATCTGTCGTTTGAAATGGTAAAATCTGGCGATACTCCGCCCATGCCGCCTGACCTTTATGCTCCGCTGCCAAAATCGACGATCAGTCGGCAAGCAGTGGATTTTTTATGGTCTGGCGGTGGCAACGCCATAAAATATGAAATTCAATTTTCGAGGAACAAGGATTTTAAAGAGTTGCCATACAATCAGGTAGTTGAGGATACCGGTTATAACCGAATGCACTGGCTTCCTGATAAATTATTGCCGCTGACGGCTGGCAACTGGTACTGGAGGGTTCGTGGTATCAATGAATACGGCAAAATTGGAGCATGGTCGTCGATACAATGGTTCCAAATAAGCGATTCCGAACAGATGCTTACTCCATTGCGGGAAATCTCATCATCCAAACCGATTTTTATTTTCAGACCATGCGTATCAATGGGGCAATACCGTAAGATTTGTATGTCATTCCCAGATACGATAAAACAATATTGCGCTTTGGAATCTTCTATTTATTGGTCATTAGCGGAATTATTGGCAGTATCGCCTGAAAAAGCCAGGAAGCTTATGGAAGCTATTGATGTGCCTGTATACGTGGTAGGAGCAGTGAGTACCCGTTATAATATGCTTCCGCTTTCAACGCTTGAATACATCTTTCAAAATTTCAAAAATGTGGAGGGTGTCAGCGTTTGCGAACAGTCGGTATGGAAACCTTATGTGAAAAACTATCATATGCAGCTTTATACATTGGCGGCCAGATATGGAAGACACATGAATCACTGTTGTATGGGACATCATTTTTGGCTTATGTTTGACCGGGAATGGAGAGCGGCGGCGGCAAAATACCACGAATACATTTTACCGGCCTTGAAATATGTCAGCCCGTCGCTGGAAGGGTACAGTATTCTTTTCGGCTGGAAGTTCATTCATCCAAAGGGCCATTTCGGAACTGCCGGGGAGGCTTATTACTGGCATGAGGGCGGCTTTCAGGGTCTGAATACTCCGCCTACTCGCGTTACCGACCAAAAAAAGTGCCTTGTGCTGAGACGGCAAGACAAACTCTTAAGACTTTTTCCGCCGACCTTCTGGGGAATGATCATGCTAACCGGACTAGCCAGCGGCGGAGATGTTTTTGCCTTTGAATCGACTTTTACCGACAGACCCGGAGCAAATGATAATTCCGGTTTCTGGAGCAGTAACGGTAAGGCAAGTGCTTCTTGGGAACGGGTGGTGCTTCCACTCATTGAAGACATTATCCGATACAATCTGGTGCCGTCCACTAAAGCGGTACGACAACAGGTAAAAGCAACCTGTGTCATCAAAGAAAATGAAATACGCAGATCGAGAAATATAGGCTGGGCATGTTCTCACTGGTCTCCCAAACTTAATGATCTTATGTTCGGGATATATGGAGTATGGTATATGTTTGACATGATCCCCAATGAATCCAGATATTATTTCATTCCTTTTATTACCGAAGACGAAAAATCAAAATCAGCGTCAGGAGTTAAGTTGATTGACAGCGGGATGTTTAAGAGTTCAAACGCAGTCCGGTCATATCTTGACCGCTTTTATCCTGACCGGAAACGGGGTACCGCGATTATCTATTCAGTGGGAGCGACAAATGTCGTGCTGAACGGGCACGATAATCAGGATATTCCGGAAGACTATCTGATTACGTTGAAGCATCCGGCGGTAAAAACGATGAAAGGCAAGGTTGGGGTACATCAATACCTGGTCGGCAAAGTCCTTGATGACGGAACCTTATTTATGCATGTAAACAACCGGGCGGAAAGAAACAGTATTATGGAATTTGCATGTTTGGAAAAACCGAGTCTGAAAGTAATTCCGGAGTTTGCCCTTATCAATTCAAGCTGGAATGAAAAAAATAAAACCATGACTGTGACTGTTAGCCACAAAGAAGGCGCGGTCAGGCTATTTCTAAAATAATAAAGGAAAACAATGAAAGACGCAACCGGAATTTTAAAAAGACATCCCGAAAAACCGGATTCCACATAAATAATCTTCCAGAACTCGCGACGGCACCTGACGCTGTCGTTATATTCGTTTTGAATATGTATTTGCCTGACAATATTAAATGCGAAATCCGGACGGAAAAACATTCCCGCCCGAAAGTATTTTTTACATCTTTCCATGACATTCCCGGGGTATTGCCGTTTAAGCAGGATTGGAGTCTATTTTTTTTCAGGCAGAACGGTTTTTTCGCCGATTTGCGCCAAAATTTCCTTTGCGTAATTCGTGTCTGGCTGTTGAGGAGAGAGATTAACGCAGAGTTTGAAATACTTCCTGGCTTGGTCGATATCGCCTTTTTTATATAAAATATCGCCCCGCAAATTATAAATTTTCGCCAGCCAGTAAACAGAAGGAGAATCCACTTTTTCGATCTGGGCCAGCAAATGTTCCGCGATATCCGGTTTCCGGCGCTGTTCGTAAAGGCGGGCGACTTTATAAACGGCCTGGCTTTTATGATCGGGGTGCGCCCCGGATATTTGCATTACTTTTTCATAAATGGATGCTGTTTTCTCATAATCTTTTTCCCCGGCGCGGCTGCGCATATTGGCGTGCCGCAAGGCCGCCAGGCCCGCGTAATAAGATGTCGAATCCGCATAGGCAAGAGAATATTTTTCCGCGGCAATTCCGGGTTTGTTATCTTTTTCGTAACAATACCCGCTCCATGCGAGAAATTCAGACTGCATCGGAAGCGGAACTTTCTTTATATCCACTTTACTGATAATTTTTTCAGCTTTTTCGTATTCTTTAATCAAACACAATATCTGGATCTGCATGATTATCCCGCGATAATGCCAGGCGGAATCCGGATCAGTCGCCTTTTCCATTTTTTCCGCCAATTCCAGAGCTTTCATATTCCGCTCCAACTGCCGGGCGGTTTCGATGCCGACCAGGAGAATACTCAGCTGCAAAGCAGATGGTTTCCCTGAAAAAGCGGAATATTTCTCGGCGTTCGCCAACGCGCTTATAAAGTGCTTATTGGCATATTGGCTTCTTATCTGGTTATAGACAGCTTGCAGTTTCTGTTTTTCGTTTATGCCTTCAAGGCGCGCGGCTTCGGCGAAAGTTTGTTCCGCCTGCCAGAAATACTGGAGTTCGTGGAACGCCAGCGCCTTGTAATATAAAACATTGTATTTTTGTTCGGGGGTCGTGGAGAATTTCAGCGCGACAGGGGCAATAGCCAGCATCCGCTTGTAGTGTCCCAGGGAATAACGGTGACGCATCTGGTTAAAAGTCTGGTCATAGTTGTCAAAGGCGTAGCCTGCCGCGGCATGCAGCATAAATAAAGATGATATGAGCATTTTTATTTTCATCAGGATTTCCTTCTATTACCCTGCTATTCCCAAGTTAGTAATTATAATTCATTAAAAAGGGTTTTTCAACTTTTTTACGAATTCTTCTTTTCCGCAATGCCATATTTTCGTCAAGGGTTCTTGTTTTTTGGCAAATAAGCGATATTTATTAAAGTGCAGTTAAAATCTTAAGGGAAAAATTTGATTATGAAAATACTGTTCGTGGCATTTCTCGACGGCTGGATGGGAATCCATATCAGGCAGTTTGCGGCAGGTTTCGCGAGCTTGGGCCATGAGGTAAAGCTGCTTGACTATAAACGTATGGAACGCGGCTGGAATCCTTTTGCCCGCTCCCCGGAAGCCAAACATGAATTACGCCATCGCGCGCTCGAAAAAGAAACCAGTGATTTCCAGCCGGATATGATTGTTTTCGTGATTGCGCATCTGAAATTTGATTTTGCCCGGATTAAGAGTTTTTACAAAAACTCAATTGCCGTTTACGACATGGACGGTCCCGGCTGGAAATGTTATGATTCGCTGGAATGGACTAAAGACGTTGATTTATTGTTGACGGTTTCACGGGTAAGCCGGCGTTCCCTGAAAGAAAAGGGTATTCATGCGGAATATCTGGCGCGCGGGGTCGATACTGCTTATTACCGCCCGCTCGAACTCAATCGTAAAGACGCGGCCTTTTATGGTTCTTCATTATCCTTTGTCGGGCGCCCGACCGACAGAAGGGTCAGGATGTTCAGCGGTATTGCGGACCGGGGACTGACCGTATGGGGCCGCCGCTGGTCTCGTCCCGAAGAATGTCCGCCGGGGTCTTTGCGGAAAACCGCCCGTTCGAAAAAGGATATTATCGGGGATGACGTCGTCAAGATATATTCGAGTTCGGATATGATGCTCAATATTCTCAGGGAGCCTCTAAACGATCCGCCGACAATTATGAGTCTGCAAGTTTTTCTGGTTCCCGCCTGCGGCACTTGTTTGCTTACGGAATGGGTGGAGGAACTTGAGGAGGCGTTTGAACCGGGTAAAGAGCTTCTCGTTTTCAAATCCGAAGACGAATTCAAAGAGCAGGTCTTAAAGTACTCCGGCAATAAGGAACTCCTGACGGAAATCGGGGCAAACGGCAGGAAAAGGTGCCTGAACGACCATACTCACGAAAAACGCGCGGCGGAACTACTAGGATTTATCGGATAGTTTATCGAAAATCTCACAGAACGCGGCAAAAACTTCTTCCGGCAAAATTTTATTCATGCAAAAATTGTTTTCAGGACAGCCGGCCAGGATACCGCATTCGGCGCATTCCAAATCCCGGTCGTAAAACAGCCTTTTCTGGCCGGGATAAAAGCTTAAATTCGGGCTTATCGACTTGGACAGGATAACCAGGCACGGCGTATCGTACACGGCGGCCGAATGGATCAGGGCCCCTTCCGTACTTATTACCGCCGCCGCTTGTTCAACAAAGCGAAGGCTTTCCCGGAACGATGTTTTCCCTGAAATGTCAATAACCCCGGCAAAAGGTTTCTGCCCCGGAGAAATCTGCACGATATTCAGTTCAGGATAGTGTTCCTGAATCATTTTCAGGAGCTTTTGCCAGTGTTCGATCAGCCATTGCTTGGTCGAATTTTCGAGCAGGGCGCCGGTTTC
>JBAYCO010000327.1:0-5274 GCA_041668685.1 Victivallaceae bacterium
AAATTGCAGGCCATCCGGTGCCGCATGATCTCATAAACGCAACAGCGCACGTCTTCACAGGAAACGTTGAACCTGCCATTCAAAGCCGCCCTTGCCTTGGAAGCCAGCATCAGGTACTGCCCGGCCCGCGGCCCCGCCCCGAAACTCAGATTGCGCTTGACGAAATCCGGCGCGTCCGGATTATCCGGGCGGGAAAGACGCGCCAGGTCGGCGCAATAGGCGGTCACATGGTCGCTGACCGGAATTGAACGCACCACTTTCTGGAAATACATGAGTTTACCGCCGTCAAGGACTTTTTCAAGTTCGACTTCACGATTGGCGGTGGTCTGTTTCAGGATATTTATTTCCTCGTCGCGTGCCGGATAATCGATTTTGACCAGAAACATAAAACGGTCAAGCTGCGCTTCCGGCAGCGGATAAGTACCTTCCTGCTCAATCGGGTTCTGGGTGGCCATCACGAAAAACGGTTCCGGCAGGGGATATTTCATCCCGGCATTCGTAACATGCTTCTCCTGCATGGCTTCAAGCAGCGCCGCCTGGGTTTTGGGCGGGGTGCGGTTGATCTCGTCGGCCAGCAGCAGGTTCGTGAAAACCGGCCCCTTGACAAAACGCAGCACCCGGCGGCCGCTGCCGGGCTCTTCATTGAGAATATCGGTGCCGGTTATGTCCGAAGGCATCAGGTCCGGGGTAAACTGAATACGGTTGAAATCCAGATCCATAACTCCCCCAAGACTGTGAATGAGCATGGTTTTAGCCAGCCCCGGCACCCCTAAAAGCAGGCAATGTCCGCCGGAAAGCAACGCTATCAGCACTCTCCAGATTACCTGTTCCTGTCCGACAATGGCTTTTGACAATTCCGTTTTGACGGCGCTGAACACCGCTTGCAGGTGTTCAAGGTCCCTGACTGTATCGCTTCCCATAAAATTTCCTTTAATTTAAAGATTTTTACATCCCGCATCCCACGGCCCACGTTCCCTAATGCGTCAAGAAATAGGTGATTACATTAGCTCCAAGACGCAACGCCGTATCCTGGTCGTAGGCTACGCTGCCGGGACTCGGCACACCGAGCCAGCCGGTGGCGATATCCACCGGACTGTAAACTATTTTATAACGTTCAGCCGTTTTCAGGCCGAAAAGAAAAGGTTTGGACTGGCCCCGGAATTTCTGCGCCGCCTCCGGCGATAAACCGCTTTTTTCAAACTTGAACGGAGCCGCCGCGAATAAAGGATCGTCAGCAGGAATATTCTTCAATTCAGCGCTGGGATAAAGTTTTTTCACCGCTGCGATCACCGACTGGTTGAATTCGTTCATGCCAAGAGCGTTATTGATAAATATAAAACCGCCGTTATCGAGATAACGCCGCAGTTTATCGAGTTCCTCGGCACTGAATTTAAAATGGCCTATCCCGGTAAAATACAGGAACGGATAATTTTCCAGCCGGTTTTTCGCCGCATTTACCGGAACCGGCTCAGAACCGGTATTTATATTGACGTTTTTGGCGAGATAACGCATAAAACGGCTTTCGGCCCCGGCTGTGGCGTTCCAGATACCGGATGAGCGCAACTGCGCGAAAACCACCTTGTCAGGGTTTTTATTCTGCGCAGGTTGACCCGCCGTTTCGCGGTAAGCGTACAAACGTCCGTTCTGCGACCAGCCAATCGCATAAGCCGCCAAGTTGACGCCAAGCACAATCGCGGGATAACGCTGATAATATTCCGCTTGTTTTATGAGAACAGGATAAGTATTGTCCCACCCGCCGCCCATGCCGTAAGGCGAAATCACCGCCGCCAGCCGCGAACCGAGATAAACGCCGTCAAACGCCGGGAGAATATATTTGCCGTTATTGACCTTGGCGCTGACAATCGGCCTGATTATACGGAAAACCGGGTTATCAGGAGCAAGACGTTTTACCGGGCAGTCCGGCAGGATGCGCCGCATAGCCTGAAGCGCGGATCTGTAAAAATACGGCGAGCCCACAACGGAATCAAACCAGATCATGCCCCCGGCTTGCAGATAACGGCGCAATTTAAGTATTTCTGCCGGGGTGAATTTCAAAGCCCTGCCGCCGGAAAATAAAAGCACCGGGACCTCCGCCGGATCGCCGCTGAAGAACTTCAGGTCCAAAGTCTGCACCTTGTATTCCATCTTAGTGTAGTTTTTGACCAGACGCAGAAGTTTCGAACAATCTGCCGGCACCATATTCCAGTCAAAAACCCTGACAACAACCCCGTTCGGCCACTTGTAGTCAAGATAAGAACCCCAGATCACCTTGCCGATCAACACCCCCGGCGACGGCGGACGTTTCTTCTCCGAACGGCGGAGCGGAGTTACCGGCAGCGGCAGCGGCGGAAAAGCTTCGCCGCCCTGGCGACGCTGCGCTTTAGCTTCCGGCGGCTTACCCACCGGGCGGAGAAAATCATCCTCCCCCGCAAAACAATCCGCCAATAAAAACAGCAGGACCAAAACAAAAATTACCCTGTTCATCGCGGCAGCTCCTTTTTCAGTTTTTCCAAAAGTTTAACCGCTTCCGCGGCTTCCTTCGAACGCGGCGCATTTTCGAATATAATATTTAAACGTTTCCGTGCAAGCAAATATTGCCCGTCCGCAAAATAAAATCGCGCTAATCGCCAATTGGCTCCGGCTTCCAGAGCGGGCGACGGGTCGGCATGAAGCATACGGAGAAGAATACAGGCGGCGCGGCGCGGCTGTTTCAATTCCCGCAGAATTTCCGCCTTGAGAAAAAGATAAGCCGGATCGAGACGCACCGCCGGACAGGCTTTTTCAAGTTCCTCACAACGTTCCCAGGCCGCTGAATATTTCTTAAGTATGCAACAGTTGCGAACCGCAATAAGCGATCCGCTTACAATTAACCGCTGATTTCCCCCCGGCAGCGCTGAAACGCTTTTTATATTTTTATATAACTCCGCGGCTGCATTAGGGCCTTTGTCCATCAGGGCCATATCCGCCCGCAGAAGGTCATAACGCATCCGTCTCATATCGTCCGGCAAATCACCTCGCCTGACTTTGTCTAAAAAGATTTTCGCCCCGGTACGGTTTCCCAAACGGTAAAACAGCAGGCGGGCATATTTCAAATCGGCGGCAGCCAGAAGTTTCGGTTTTTTCAGGAGTTTCAATACGATATTCAACTGTTTTTCAGCCTCCTCATATTTTTCCTGCCTCAGGAGTTCATCGAAAATCAACATGTCAAACAAACTAAAAACGGTTTCAGGACTTACGATATCCTGCTTAATCAAAAGGCGTTTGTAAAATTTCTCCGCTTCGTCCCGCATTCGCAGCTTGATCAGCGCCGCCGTCAAAAAAGCATAACCTTCCCGCTGAATTCCAAAATCCAGTTCCTGTTTTAAAGCTTCCTTTATAAACTCCCTGACCTTATTGTCGGCTATCGGCTTTAGCATATACTGATAATCAATTACGGTTTCCTGACGGAGCCTGCCCGCCCGGCATTTTAATTCGACCGGATACCCGCCCGTCCTGAAATAAAAATAATTGAATTCAGAAGCTTTCGGCCCCAGGTTCCAGCTTAAAGATTTTTTGTACGGAGTTTCAAATCTCACCACATACATTTGCTTCGCGTCTATTTCGAGCATATCAATCAAACGCCAACTGAAATCACAGGCGGGCCGGTAATCTGGCGTTTTAAGCGGTCCGGCTTCAGCAGTCAAAACCGGAGTATAGAATTTTTCAGGAATAACCCGCAAATGTCTTTTCCCGGCGCCGGGAGACAGAAAGGCCGCTATGGCATAGCAGTAATTCGAATTGTTATTAGCATGCAGATAATCCAGACGGTGAATTCCTTTTGCCAGTTCCACCTCCCCTCTGAACCGGCCGCGCTGACCGCCGGAAACCCATTTGCGGCCGGGAGAGTTGACGACCAGCTTATCGTCAATCAACAGAAAGGAAGCGTCCGTCGAAGCGGAAAAAAAAGTCCATTTGCCGTCGCGCGGCAGTTCTATGAAAGCCGAATACCAGTGCAGGGAATTTTTTGCGGGGCCGAAAGGATTCCAGCCGGAATATATTTTTTTTTCGAATTCCGCTCCGCAAGGTTCACCATTTTTCCACAACTCCCTGAACTGCTCCAGACTCTCCACATTCCCGCCGTCAAATTCCCTGACCCGGCGCAAAACTCCGGAAATCTGTTTCTGCTTCAGTTTTTTCACCCTGTCTTTGTAAAAAACAAGCTGAAACCTCCGGCCGGGACGGGCGGCAAAAAATATTTTTACCAAACTTCCCCGGCGGCAATATTCCTCAAGGCCGTGTTCATTGCTGTGCGATCCGAAAAGCCGATAGCCGGAACACGAATCCGGCAGATAGAATTCCAGTTTCGTGGTAAGCAGTTCCTGCGAATTTCCGTCAAGGGTAACTTCCCTGACAAAAAGCGGCTCTTCCGCGAAAACGGAAACTGCCGCCGACAGCAGAAAAAGGCCGGTAAAAAGTCGTTTCATAAACTTTCCTGTCAGGTTACTTTCAGGGTAACGTTTAATACCATACCTTTATTGCAGATGATTTCAAATAAGGGAAAGAATACGCGCCGGAAAATAGTTATACACCGTTCCGGAAGGATAAGTTTAACTCTCATGCAACGTTCCCTACGCCCCTGGGGACAGGGGCGGCTACATCCGTTTTCTCAACATGCAGAGTTTCCCGGTGTAACCACGGCTGTCCCCAGCCATGCGGGACTATAAACACGTCTCAAAGCTTTTTATTTTCTCTCTGCAGACTTTTTCGGTAGTTGCCTGAAGCAGTTTTACCCGTTCGGCAAGATATTTGAGTTCTTCTTTGGTAATTTCATAGGACATGCTGTAACGAGCTTCCACGTAGGCGCGCTTCAGTAAATCAAACAAATCTTTTTCCTGCTGCGTCTCTATCGGAAATATATCTTTGAATTCATTGCTGAAAACCAGCGCCCTGACGCCCAGTTTTTCCAGGTCATGGAGTTTGGGCTTGTATCCGGTAAAGGTCAGCATTACAGCGGTATAAAAACGCTCTGCCGACTGATGAAGTAGAAAAGCGGCTATTTTATAACTTTCATCATTCATAGCATACTCAAAGTGTTTAAAAAACTCTTTTGCGCTTTCAAACCAATTATCGAAATCCTTTTGCGCATAATATTTGCGTTCCCTGACACTTAGTTCTTTTATTTCCGGCAATGGAACGCGCCCGGACGAATAGAGCATAATGCCCTCCTGGATGATATCAGCGAAAAAGTAGAAACCTTTATTTACGGCTCTTTTAAATGCCCATACGCTGTGGAAA
>JBAYCO010000328.1:0-5243 GCA_041668685.1 Victivallaceae bacterium
GACCACGCTTCTGATGCTGAACGGGTTGCTGACCTTGCTCAATAATACCGGGGCTTTGACAAATTACGCTCAGGAGATCATCGACGGCCGCAGCAATGACAGCGTGCTGGATGCCCTGGTCAAACCCGATAAACCGAAAAAGAAAGCGAAGTCCAAAGCTGAAAGCCCGGTTCAAAACGGCAGCCGCCTTGAGAGTTTGGGGCTCTGGTAGTCGCAAGAGCAGCCTGCTCTGCGACCTGCGCCTTTGACCACTCAAAAGACTGTTGCCCGTTTGTAAGCGCTATGTGCCGGAGCAGGCTGCTCTCGGCACTACTAAAAAAGGTAAAACCATGAACAAAATAACCGAATTCAACAAAGCCCTGCCATTGGTTGCCAGTGTATTGGGCAAAAAATACGGAGTCCAGGTACAGATCGGCGGCGATAACGCCTGCACGGACGGAAATACCATCAGACTTCCGACTTTGCCATTGGAAACTGATGATATTTTGACTGGTATGGTTAGGGGCTGGATTGACCACGAATCCGCGCATATCCGGGAGACTGATTTCGAGGTTATAAAGGAGCAGGATGTGACTCCGCTGGTCAAGAATATCTGGAATATATTTGAAGACTGGCGGGTCGAAAATGAGCTCGCAAAACGTTTCCCCGGATGCCGGACCAACCTCCATTGGCTTATAGAGCACGAGTTCACCAAACCGCTGAAAAGACCAAGGAATCCGGCCATGCAGATATTGAATTATCTGCTGCTGGCGGTACGGGCCTGGGATGTCAAGGCCGTGGAAAAGAACCGGGATATTGTCGGAGCGTTTACGCAACAGGCCTATCCTGATCTGTATGCTAAACTCAACAGTCTGCTGGAGCAGGTTAAGATCAACTGCCATAGCTCTCAGGATGCCATGCGCTATGCGAAAAATGCCGCCGCGCTGATAAAAGCCGAATCGCTGAAACTGGATAAAGAACCCGAAAAGCAAGCTGAGAATGCGCAAAATAATTCAGGGCAAGCAGGGAATTCTAAACGCAGTTTCAGCAAGCAGAAAAGTATTAAGCAATTGCTGAAATCCAAAGATGATGACCTGCCCGGCGGACTCGGTGAGATCGTCGCTGAACAATTGGAAAGCGCGGTTCCCAATAATCCGTCTAACGGTTTGAGTATGGCGATCGAAGGTACGAAACAGCTCATTCCCTTTGAAATCGATGAGTATTATAAAGTCAAAAGAGCTTCAGCGGCGCTGCATGCACGACTCCATTCGCTGCTGCAGAGCAAAACCCTGGTCAGGCGTTCCGGCAGCTGGCACGGTAAATTGGACACCAACCGGCTGTACCGCCTGAACCACGATCCGAAAGTTTTTCTGCGCAACGGTGAACGCCAGGGGATCAATACTGCGGTACATATTCTGCTGGACTGCTCAAGTTCTATGCGCGACCGGATGGAATTAGCCTCACAGGCATGTTTCGGCATAACAAATTCATTGTACAAGATCAACGGGATTTCCGTAGGCGTAACCGCGTTCCCGGCGGATCACGTGCTGAACCGGATGTGCGGGACTGTTTGTCCGATGCTGCGGCATGGTCAGGGTTTGCATACGAATTTCAAGTTGCGGCCTTCGGGCTCGACGCCGATGGGCGAAGCGATCTGGTGGGTGATGGCGCAATGTTTTCCGTTAAAAGAGAATCGTAAAATTATCCTGATCATCACCGACGGCAAGCCGGATTCGGTGGAAAATACTGAAAAAGCCATCGAACACGGTAAGCGCCTGGGCTTTGAATTCTACGGTATAGGAATTGAAAACCCCAATATCCAGAGTTTGCTCCCCGGCTCCAGCAAAGTAATAACCCAACTGGAAGAACTCTCCCCGACCATGTTCAGCTTGCTGGAAGCTGCCATGCTTAAATCTTAACCCTTAAACCTTAAAACTAACACGGAGTGTTCCTATGTTTAGCAAATACTACAAATTTTATTCAAATTCGGAAATCAAAAATAAGCTTGCGAAAATCCTCAAACGAATAAGCAAAAAAGCTTTTCGGCAGGCAGTCACGCTGCTGGTCATGCTCAAAAGTGAGGGCGTACCGAAATATGTGAAAATATCGATCATGTGCGTGCTCGGATATTTGATATGTCCGCTTGATGTTGTACCGGACTTCCTGCCGATCGGCTTGCTGGATGATTTTGCGGCAATCGCTATTCTGCTGGCTGAAATATCCATATACAGAACACCGGAAATCGAAGAAAAGGTCGATGAAATAATAGCGACGTTTTAAGTTTGAGCCAGGGCAGGTTTCCTTATGGAACCTTGCCCGAAACTCTAACAATTATTAAAAGAACATTGCGAGGAAATTTGAACTTTGCCACATTTCAAACTATTTTAAATAAAAACGAGGAGGCAATCTTGAAAAAATCTGTATTGACCTGGCTTTTTACCGCTATAGCTTTTCTTATCGTCTGCGGTGTTTTTTACGCCGTAATTCCTCGTCCGAAACAGAAAGGCATCAGCATAGAAGAGCGGTTAAAACCTCTGGAAAAACAAATTTCCGCTTATCGTTCGGATAATCCCCTCGCTTACCAGGTTCTGGAGAAATTATATTCGACAAAAGGAGATATATACCGAGTTTACGAGAAATATTCAGAAGCGTATGATTGTTATTGTGAAGCATTATCGTTTGCACAGAAAAATAAGCGTTACGAACAGATGGCAGAACTGGCCTGCCTGATGATTGGAATGGCGGGAGAACAAAAACAAAATACTTTGGTATTGAGTTTGTGCGCTAAATATCAGAAGCTCATCAAACAATGTAATCCCGACTCTTTTGGGGTACCGCAGTATATGGTTTATTATTGGCGGGGAATGGCGCTTCTGGCTGAAAATCAAATTGAAGCCGCCTGTGAAGACTTGGACAAAGGACTGAAACTGCTGAATTCTCAAATGCTCAAAGTGCATCTTCCAAGAAACCGGATTATGCTTTATTGCGCCCTTGGAACGGCTTATGCCCGCAAACAGGATTCTCTCAAAGCTGCGGGGTATTTGAACAAAACTGTTGAACTGCTTGAAAAGCGCTACTGTTTGCCTGACAAGGATATTTATTTGAGTCTTAAAAACGCGCTTATGGGAATAGAAAAAAATAATCCACCGCGCAGTATTGTTTTAGGTGAAACCTACCACAAGCTTGCAAAACTTCATGGTCGATATAATAACCCTGATGAATATTGGGAAAATATGCTGAAAGCGATAGAAACGTATCCGGCCGTCGGTCCGCAAATTGCCGAAGCGTATTTTGAGCTTGGCGAAGATTCTTACACAAACCCGGAATACTATTTCGATAAATGCGTGACCGCACTCACCGGGGTAAAGAGCAATTCAGCCGCAACCATGCTTCTGGAAATAGCTCTCCAGTATATGACTTCCGCGCCTGATAAAATTCCGCATGTATTGCAACTTACCCTGAAAGCGTTGCCTGATTCGCAGCCGGACCTATCTATTGCAGTTCGGGCGTACCAGTTGCTGGCTAAACATTTTTTTAAAACCGGGGAGTGGGCAAAATCCGCCGATGTCAGCCGGAAAAGCCTGGCTGTTCTGAAAAAAAACTGGAATATCGAGGAGCGTGCCGCGATTGCCGCAAACTGTTTTTCTTACCTCGACCGGGCCTATAAAGCGGAAAAGGCGGTTCAAAAGCGCTTGAAAAGCGCTGAAGCCGCCCGGACATTTATGGAGTCAGAGGGTGAATATTGCTACCTGCCTGAAATCTATAAACGGTTTGGCCGGATTTATACTGTGCTGGAACAATATTCGCAAGCTGAAAAGTCTTACCGTGAAATCCTGAAACTGGTGAAAGCGCATCCGGAGATAAGCAGGACGGATAATTGCAGCATCCTACAAATAGACGCCCTCTGCGCTATCGGAGAACTGCAAATCCTGCAAAAAAATGAAAAGAAAGCTCTAGCCGCCCTTGCCGAAGCAGAGAAGATATTGACTGGAAAAAACACTACGCTTCCGGAATGGTATCTGCCGCAAGCAAGCTTAACTATCGTTGATGGTTATATTAAACTCCACAGATATCCGGAAGCTGTTGAATTACAATCCTGGAGCTTATCGGCTCTTGAGGAGAAAGATCCTTCATATTTTTTAATGGGACGCTTATTGCTGGATATCGGCATGAATTACATAGAAATGGATAACTATAAAAAGGCCAAAGAACATTTGCTGAAAGCTTTCGAAAACTTCGAATACGTCTGGAAAACCCATTTATACTGGTGCGGTGTTACGTGCTTACACCTGGCAAATAACGCCCGGTATCATAAAAAATGGCAAGAAGCGGAAAAGTATTATGAGCAAACTGCAGAATTGCTGGAAAAACATCTGGGCTTCTACCAGAATGATGATTCCGGGGAATTACATGATCAAATAGAAAGTGCATTTACAACTTTGTGTGTTGTGTATCAGTGGTTACCGACATGTTTTCTTAATAACAATAATTTATCTAAAATACAAACTCTTTATCACAAAGTACAAACATTAAAAAAAATAAATAGAAACACAAGTTCATTTGCAGCTATTTATTTACCCCTTGCAGGAAGCTATATAGAAATCAAAGAATATAAACAGGCTCATTCTTTAATTAAGGAAGGTCTGGAAATATATAACTCTTTACCGGAAACGTCTCAAACAAGGAATTCCATTGCATTTTTATGGTGGTCAAAAGCCAAAATACTACACATGACAGGTCACTCTAAAGAGGCATACCAATTAGGTTCAAAAGCCTATGCCGCCTTAAAAGGTAAATACGCAGATAAACCGGAAACCCTTGCCCTGTTTACAAAAATGCTGGAAGATATGCGAACGGGCACTCCCTTTCAATAAACAACAAATATCTATTTGTTCCTATAGGATCGAATGCCAACAAAAGGTGCTTCCGGGGAACCTTTTCTGGTTTCATTTGCGACAGTCATCATGGTATTTTCTTTTGAATTTTTGTTGTTTAAAACTTCTAACCAAAGTTGTTCTACTTCGTTCGATAATTTTTCGATATTCCGGGCGTATTTGTTTACCAGGTCAAAAGCTTTGCCGCAGGCCTCAAATGCTGAAAGATTATATTCAAGATATTCCTGAATACCCGGCGGCGCTATCTTCGATAATACTTTGGCAATGTTGACTACATGCATCATCTGTTCCTGTCCGTGGTACATTTGCATTCTTAATTTGGCCGCTTCCGAAACTTGGATTTTATAGTTATTGCGATAAGTATGCCCC
>JBAYCO010000329.1:0-5204 GCA_041668685.1 Victivallaceae bacterium
GCGACATCATAATCCTGGAAGACGCCGGCGCTTACGGCTGGTCGATGGGAATCCAGAATTTCCTGAGTTTCCCCTCATGCGCCGAAGTAATAGCGGACGGAAATGATTTCACAGTCGTTCGCCGGGCCGGAACCTTTTCCGGCCTGATAAACTTGAACTCTTAATAAAATTTAATCGATCAGTTTTTCGAGGTAATCGCGCAGTTCGCTTATCGCGACGCGGTCCTGTTCCATGGAGTCCCGGTGACGCACGGTTACAGCATTGTCTTCCAGCGAATCGAAATCGAAAGTAACGCAATAAGGAGTACCGATCTCATCCTGGCGGCGGTAACGTTTGCCGATACTGCCGGTAACGTCGAATTCACAGCGGAAATAACGGTTGAGTTTATTGTATAATTCCCTGGCGTTATCGGAAAGTTTTTTCGACAGGGGCAGGATT
Source organism: Victivallaceae bacterium (assembly GCA_041668685.1). Classification (GTDB taxonomy): domain Bacteria; phylum Verrucomicrobiota; class Lentisphaeria; order Victivallales; family Victivallaceae; genus JAHOYW01. Next base: position 439 of record JBAYCO010000329.1, read on the forward strand.
GCCGCCTGAACCGGAGCAATTATCGCCGGGAAACGCAGAACCGTCCGGATATCCGGCTGCCCGTCTTTATCTTCTCCGAGGTTCTCCTCATCGTAAGCCTTGCAGAGCAGCGCGAGGAAAGTCCGGTCCAGGCCTACGGAAGTTTCAATGACCGTCGGCATTACTTTACGGTGATTGTCATGATCAATATATAATTGTTCCTTGCCTGAAAATTCCTCATGCCTGGACATATCCCATACGCCGCGATGATGTACGCCTTCGAGTTCTCCCCAGCCGAACGGGAATTTGACTTCAATGTCAATCGCGGCTTTGGCGTAATGGGCAAGCTTGTCATGTTCATGGATGCGCATGAAATCGTCGCCGAAACCGAGTTTCTCGCGGTAATAATTAATGCGCTGTTCCTTCCAGTAATCAAACCATTCCATACTGTCGGCGTCCTCACAGAAAAACTCCATTTCCATCTGGGTGAATTCGCGGGAACGGAAAGTAAAATTGCGCGGATTGATTTCATTACGGAAAGCTTTGCCGATCTGGGCGATGCCGAACGGGAGTTTCTGGCGCGAAGCAACGCGAACGTTATGAAAGTCCACGAAAATCGGCTGGCAGGTTTCAGCGCGCAGATAAGCGGTGTGTTCATCGTCCGCAACCGGGCCGACAAAAGTTTTCATCATCAGGTTGAACGCGCGCGGCTCCGTCAAGTTGCTGCTGCCGCAGTTCGAACAGACTTTCGGATCTTCCATCATATCCACGCGATGCCTGGCTTTACAGTCGCGGCAGTCGCACATGTCGTCACTGAACTGGTCGAGGTGCCCGGAAGCTTTCCATACATGCGGATGACAAATTATAGTTGAATCAAGCCCTTCGACGTTATCGCGGGTTTCAACCATTTCCCGCCACCAAAGCTGCTCGACGGCGCGTTTCATTCTGACCCCATACGGGCCGTAATCCCAGAAACCGTTGAGGCCGCCGTATATTTCGGAGCTTTGAAAAATAAAACCGCGGCGTTTCGCCAGCGAAACAATCTTGTCCATTGACAAAGTTTTTTCAGTATCAGCCATAATATAAGTACCTTGGTATATTTTTAGAAGTAAACCTGTAAATGTAGCTTATTTCCCTGATTTTACCAGTTTTTCAAAAAAATTATACCTTAATTTCTGTAAACGGCATTCGCCTTACGGCATTATCAAGCTTCAAATAACCCGGATAATTTATTCATCGAAGAACTTGCCCGCATGCCTTGACAAGAGCGTTTTCACGGTGTATTTTAATCGTGTTGGCAAAAATATAAAAACACTCTTGGCGCCTCTTTTTTAAAGCGTTTATTATTAAGCTAAAGCAAGGATTTTGGAATTTGATGGAACAAAAAGTTAAATTCGGAATTATCGGGACCGGCGCAATCGCCGCGATGCATGCCCAAGCCCTGAATGCCAGTTCAAATGCTGAACTGGTCGCGGTTTTTGACAAAGTAACCGAACGCGCGGCGAAATTTGCCGGGGAATATAACGTAAGGGCTGTCAATGACTTTGAAACTTTTCTGGCCGACCCGGAAATCGAAGCGGTAACGATTGCCACTCCGACCGGGATTCACGGACTTGTAGCCCTGCCTTCCGCCAAAGCGGGGAAACATATCCTTTGTGAAAAACCTCTGGATACTACTTTGGAAAAAACCGACGAAATCATCAGGGCCTGTGAAGAAAATAATGTTGTCCTGAGCGCGGTGTTCCAGTCCCGTTTCGGCTCGGCCGTACAGGAAATAAAAAAAGCGGTTGACGCCGGACGTTTCGGCAAGATGGTCCTGGCCAATGCCCATATTCACTGGTTCCGTTCACAGGAATACTACGACAGCGCCACCTGGCGCGGAACCTGGGAGCTGGACGGCGGCGGCGCGTTGATGAACCAGTCTATCCATAATATCGACCTGCTCTTATACCTGAACGGCGATCCGGCGGAGGTTTTCGCCTATACCGATACTTTAACCCACAGCGGGATCGAAGTTGAAGATAACGCCGTCGCGGTAATCAAATTCAAAAACGGTTCGCTGGGAACTATCGAGGCAAGCACCTCATGCGCGCCGGGATTCCCGCGGCGTCTGGAACTCTGCGGTTCGACAGGCTCGGCGCTCTTAGAGGACGACTGCATAAAAAGATGGACTTTTGCGGAAGAATCCCCCGAAGATGAAGACATTCGCGCCAAATATGCGGACGGTGAAAATATGAAAGGCGGTTCCGGCGATCCGATGGCTATCAGTTATGAAGGCCACCGCCGCCAGATCCAGGATTTGGCGAAGGCTGTCATTTCGGGTAAAAATGCAAAATTATCGGGACGCGAAGGACGCCGCGCCGTTCAACTGATATGCGGCATCTACGAATCCGCCAAAACCGGGAAGCCGGTAAAATTTTCCTGACGCAACAACAGGCAAATAGTCAAGTAAAACAACCGCATAATAAGCCAAGCGGTTGTTTTTTTTATCAGTCCGGTCTATATTGACTGACATAAAAAACTTAAACCTTAAATCTTAAATCTACCTAAAGGTCTTACAATGAGTATTAAATTTGCAGTAGCCGGTTTCAGGCACGGACATATTTTCAGTTTGGTCAACCGTATCAAGGAAATGGACAATTGCGAACTCGCGGCCTGTTGCGAGTCCCACGCGGAAACACGTGCCGCCCTTAACGCCCGGCCCGATCTTGAAGTTAAATATGATGATTTCGATAAAATGCTCAAAGAAGTTGATTGCGACGTGGTCGCCGTCGGTGATTATTACGGCATACGCGGCTCCATGTTACTGAAAGCGCTTGAGGCCGGGAAACACGTTATCGCCGACAAACCGGTATGTGCCAGCCTTGACGAACTTGACGCTATCGAAAAACTCGCCGCGGCGAAAAACCTGAAAGTCGGCTGCATGCTTGATTTGCGGCAGGCGCTGCCGATGGTAAAAATCCGTCAGCTTGTCCAGGCGGGAACAATCGGTGAAATACATGCGATATCTTTTACGGGCCAGCATCCTTTGCTTTGGGGAAGCCGTCCCGGATGGTATTTCGAAGAAGGCAAACACGGCGGCACTATCAACGACATCGCAATTCACGGCATCGATTACCTGACTTGGGCTACCGGTATGAAATTCACTGAAGTAACCGCGGCCCGCACCTGGAACGCCTTTGCCGACAAATGCCCGATATTCAATGACGCCGCCCAGTTCATGGCTAAAATGGAAAACGGCTGCGGCGTAATGGCGGACGTATCCTATTTCGCGCCGGACAGCTGCGGCTACAGCCTGCCTTATTACTGGGAATTTACTTTCTGGGGCAAAAAAGGCGTTCTGCGCGCCTGCATAAAGGATGAAAAAGTAAAACTCTCCTTAAACGGTGATAAAGGTGAGAGCCTGATAGCGTTATCAGCAAAAGTTCAGCCGGATTATTTCTCTCAATTCCTGGACGACATAGCTGCGAATCCGGGAGAACTGGATACGGCCGCAGTCATCGAATCCGCCATGGTTACTCTCAAAATTCAGCAGGCAGCCGATACTTGCAGCGCTTACGTCGCGTTATAAAAGAATTCAAGCTGCACGGTAGAACGTCGGCTCAAATCCAACGTGTCAAGTAATTTTTACGTGTTTGCAGTACCGCTTTTAAGCGGAATCTTCAGAGACCACATTCCGCCTGAAGGCGGGACTACAAACACGATGCAATGTCGTCCGGAACTTTCAAGTAGGCCGGCTTTCGATGAAAGCGGCAAAGAGCGCCATTATACGGCCTGTCAACGTTGCATGTCGCCGGTCTCATCGAGACGCGGCGCTACTAAAACCACTTTAAATAACAAATTCCTATAATATCAAGTCTTTGATGTTTTTATTCCTTCTAAACTTTACTAAACGAGCATACCGCGGTATATTCCGGTTATGAAAAAGACAATTGCACATCTTCCCGGTAACAAACGGGACGAATTGAAACATATCGTTTCAACCGTTCGCGGCATGTGCGGCGACGTGGAAATGATAATTCTTTTCGGCTCCTACGCCAGAGGCAACTATAAAGAGGAAACCGACCTCAAACCGGACAGAAGATCCGGGCATAAGTCCGACTATGACATTTTGGTTGTTACCGGACAAAAAGCAACTGCCGTAGACCCCGGCCTCTGGCGGAAAATCACCGGGAAGTGCGACAGCGCCGGATTAAGCGCCGACGTGCGGATCATAACTCACGATATCCAGGAACTGAATATCAAACTTGCCGAAGGCCAGTATTTCTATTCGGATATTAAAAAAGAAGGCTGCCTGCTTTACGATTCGGGTAATTTCAAGCTCGCGCAAAAACGCAAACTGAAACCGGAAGAACAAAAACGAATTGCCCGGGATTATTTCGAACAATGGTTTGAAAGGGCTGAAAGTTTTTATAAATTTTTTGAATTCGGTTTGAAAAAAAATGATTTAAAAGGAGCTGCGTTTCAACTTCATCAGGCAACTGAACATTCTTATAAAACCATTTTGCTGGTTTTCACCAATTACAATCCCAGTGAGCATCTTCTTTTACTGCTGGGTAGAATGGCCTCAAAACACGATTCCGCGTTAAAAGGTATTTTCCCGCAGGAAACGCGGGAGGAACAAAGATTATTCGATTTATTGGAGTATGCCTACATTGGGGCAAGGTATGACCCTGCATACAGAATATGCAGGGATGATCTGGAATATCTGGCTGAACGGGTAAAGCCCTTGCTGGACTTGACAGAAAAAATCTGCAAGGCAAAAATCGATAGTTTCACAAAATAAA
>JBAYCO010000330.1:0-5197 GCA_041668685.1 Victivallaceae bacterium
CCGGGTACCTTGAGCTTTATGACCGTCCCCCATTCAACGATCCGTTTTCCGCTGGAATGCCTGACCTTGCAGCCGGAAACGGAAATATCCTCGATAATCACCTTCTGCCCGTTGAAAACGCTTGCCTCGTTTACAATGAAGCGTTCTTCGGCGCGCTTGCGCGGCGCGTCAAAACAGATAAGCATACAGATCAAAAGCATAACTATATTGATGGAACTCCAGAAAAGCGCGTAAGGGAAAAACTGTATTTTAGTGATTACCTGGTGCTCCGGAACCAGATTGATAACTATCCCCGCCACGGTCGCGGCAAACAGTAATGAAGTTGTAATCAATATTCCCCAGTCAATCCTGGCGGCGGCCGCGCCTTTGGGAGTAACCCTGAACGGTTCCCCGAAAGGTTTTATCAGGCTGGATATAACCACCGGAAGCAGCCTGAACATAGTAAAAACCCCGACAGATGTGGAAACTATCGGGATATATCTTCTTTTGGCAAGCCATTGCATGGACAGCGCAAAAGCCAGGAACATCGGGAACTGGTGGTAAAGCAGATCAACGGTAGTTGTAAAATGCAGCGGCAACAGCTCAAACCAGAGATAAAGCAGCGGAGTCAACAGTAACACCATCCGGGTTATGGGTTGCATTATCCAACCGTAAGGGGTAAAAAGTATCCGCTGCAAAACAGTCAGTCCCTGGGCGCGCAAAGGTCCTTCCGGGACGAAAAAACACTGGATACCTCCGCGGCACCAGCGCCCCCGCTGAATGAAATAACCGGCCACGGAATTCGCGGCCATCCCCTGGCTCAGTTTTTCATTGAGGTAAACCGTTCTGTAGCCGATCTTCAGCAAGCAGAGCGTAGTGAGCAAATCCTCGGTAATCGAGGACGTGGGAATGCCGCCGGCTTTTTCTACGGCTTCGCGCCTGATAATTGAGCACGACCCGCAACAGAAAGCGGCGTCCCAGCCGTCACGGCAGGGCGCCATGGTCGAAAAGAATAAACGTTGTTCGTCCGGCCATACTTTTTCAAGATAAAGGTTGGACTGAATAGGATCTTTATTGAAGAAATGCTGCGGGGTCTGGACAATGCCGATATCTTTATTGAAAGTAAAAAAACCGACTGTGCGCCGCAAAAAATTCCTGGCCGGAATAAAATCGGCGTCAAAAATCGCGAAAAGTTCACCGGAAGTCACGGCGAGGCCGTTGTTCAGGTTTCCGGCCTTTGCATGCTCGTGCTCGGAACGCGTTATATGATTAACGCCGACTTCCTCACAAAATTTCTTCAGCCATTCCCGGTTGCCGTCATCAAGCACCCATACTTTGAAATTCGGATAATCAAGATGCTTAGCTCCGTATATGGTTTTTTCCAGAACATCGATTTCTTCATTATAAGTAGGTATAAAAACGTCCACGGAAGGAAAATTCCGGGCCTTGCGCATATATTCGTCGGCTTCGGAACTGCGGGAACTGTATTTGCTCATGATCAGGAGAAATATGCATACTTCGATAAAAGCCAGAATTTCGACCGTAAAAACAGTATTAACCCAAACTTCATTCAAGCTGGAACCTTCAAACGGCACAACTGTTTTGAAATAGCGCCAGGAAAGATAATTCAGGCCGATAACCGTGGTAAAGATCGTAACTGTCGCCCGGTGACTGTTTCGGGTTTTCGATAAGCCGGGAACCACCAGCAGCCAGAAGACGGCAACCAGAAGCAGGATTTGAAACGATTGAAGGTCAAAAGACATTCCAGAACCTTATCAATTCCTTGGTTATGGAAAACTTCCGCGGCAGTCTTATTTCCACATGCCTGCCGACCTGGAAGAAGTTTTCCGGGTTCAGGTCCAATTCCTTCGGATTGATTTTTATCCATATCCTGAATTCTTTTTTTTCATCTTTTCTCAGGATAGCGGCTTTATTTTTCTCATCAGTCCTTGTCTCAGCGCCGCGAAGGGCGACGACCGAGCCTTTATAAAAATCAACATCGCCGTAAAGCCGGTACTTAATTTCCTGCCCGGCTTTGACATGATCAAACTGGTTTTCAGAAAGCATAACTTCAAGAAAAACGCTTGAGCAGTCAAGCAATACTATCAGTTCATTCCCGATTACGACCGTACTCCCCTCCGTCAACGGCTTCTGCCATATAAGACATTCAAAAGGAGCGGCAATCTTGAATTTCTCCACTTTCCGGATACGCTCACGCTCTTTCTCTATCTGCTGACCAATGCCTTCAATCCGGCGCTCGGCTTCTTTTACCGCGGTGTCCGCCAGCGCAAGCTCTATCACCAACTGGTCCATACGCTGCTTGGAATACGGCGAATCGTTGTTGCCCTGCCCCAGGAAAGTTCCCGTATCAGTTGCCGCCAGGTCATTTTCCAATTCTTTCAGGAACTCTTCCGACTCCCGGAGACGTTCTGAAGCCTGAATCAGGTTGGCTTCGGATTTTTCGAGTTCACGGGTTTTAACCGCTTTTACTTTTTCCAGGCGGCGGACAGCCGAATATTCTTTTTTGGCCCGGTCAAACTCGGCCTGCTGATGCTTTATTTTGTTTTTCGCCTGCTTAACCTGTGATTGGAATTTCCTGACCGAGAATTTCTGAAAATTATCAACTGCCTCTTTCAGGCTGGCGTTCAGGGCGTTATATTTTTTTATGCGCTTGGTAAAACTTGCGATTCTGCCCTCAAGGGTTTTTTTCTCGGTTATGAGTTCGTGCAGGTAGCTTAAATCCACGCGGTCGTTAACTACTTCACCGATGGGTTGGCCTTTGCGGAAATAATCGCCATATCTTACGTTTCCGGAAAAATGCAGCACGCCTTCAATCGGGCTTGTAACGGTCGTTGTCCGCGCGGTAATAATACCATCGCTTGAAGTATGCAAATAAAAATTCGGAACCACTGATATAATAAACACTACCAGTAAAACTATTCCTACGGTGATCCTTATAGACCTTTTTTTACTTGCCATACTCCCCCCTTTGCAATAATGTTTGCCGCTTCATGATATAGATTACATCTTTAAGATAAATTTTGCAAGCATGAAAGCTGATTCCGCGAACGTCCCGCCCCTTGCGGAAACCTTTTTTATCCGAGTCAAACCTGAAAAGAGAACGCCGGCGCCATATTAGTCAGGCGTCCCGAAGCGGTATTTCTTATAGGCGTGAAGAAAATTCTGTGAATTCGAATATCCGCACTGGGAGGCCATGGCTTTTATACTGAATTCCTTGCTTTCCAGCATTGTTGCAGCATAAGTCATGACATATCTTAAATAATACTCCCGCACGCTCATCCCGGTTATTTTTTTAAATAAGTCCGTAAATTTTCTCCTGCTCATTTCGCAATGCTCCGCCAACTCATCAATGCCGGGAAACTGAAAAGGCGGCCCGTAAAGCCGTTCAAATGCGTAATTAAGTTTCGCATCCTGGCTGTTGCCGGAAATATAATCGCTTATGGAAACGGTTCGCCCTTCATCCGCAAAGCTAAGGATATCAGCAAGAAACAGGGCAAGAAGTCCGTATTTCCTCAAACCGGAAGTTTTCTCCGGTTTCAAGAAAAGCTCCGCCATTTCGTGAAGATATTTATATATGCGTTTTCTTGCATGCGCAGGCATTACCAACTGCCTGGGCAATTCGTTCGGAACCGTACCGTACCAGGTAAAATGCAGAAAATAAATCTGATAGGGATTTTTGTTATCGGCGATATATCGGTGTATTTCTCCAGGCATGACGAAATGAACGGAACCGGGAACAAGTTTCCATATTTTATCTTTGACTCTGCATATGCCGCGGCCTTTTTTTACGCAAGTAATATGGAGTACGTTGAAATGAGAATGCAAATTAGTGCATAACAACGGAGAAGCAGGCAAAAAATTGACCCTCGACAACATTATTTCTTGTCCGAATCTGGAGGTGAAATCCCTGAATTCCATTGTTCCATTCCTTTTTCCGTAATTGAGGCTGTGCCACGACTTTTCAGTCACGAGTGCGGCCTCGCACCGTGACCGATAAAGTTTATATCCGTCTTTAAGGCTCACTGTGCCGGAGCAAGGCTGCTCCCGGCACTACTTTTTATAACAAATTCCTTACAATTAATTATAAACCGGCAAATCGTGAAGTCAAGATGATTTTGCCCGATATAATTTATATTTTGCCCGATTAAATTATTGCGCCAACAGCTTTTACAAAATATAATATTAATATAATAGTAAAAGGATTTGTTCAGATGAAAATAATTGATATTCACATCCATAATACATTGTCACATTCAGAACTTGTTGCCGAGGCGGCTTTACGTCATAACATAGGCAATATAGTTTTACTTGGGGATGTTTTAAGGTTCGGATACTATCCGGATGAAGAACAAATAAGCCAATTGAACAGTGAAACGATAGAATGCGTCAAAAAACATCCCGGTTTTTGTTATGGTTTCTGTTTTTTGAATCCCGCAAATGATTGCGAATTTTCATTAAGCGAAATGGAACGCTGCATAAAACAGCATGGCTTCATAGGAGTAAAACTTGAAGTTTCCCTGAACTGCCGAAACGAAAGACTGCATCCGATCATGCGGAAACTCGAAGAATATGACGTGCCGTTGCTTCACCATTCATGGTACAAAACCGGCGGCAACCTCCCGCAGGAGTCAAGTCCCGCCGACATCGCATATCTCGGAGCTGAATTCCCCAAGGTAAAAATAATAATGGCGCATCTTACCGGAGTCGGCATAAAAGGAATTCTCGATATCGCTCCTTTTGAGAACATCTACATTGACACTTCCGGCGGCCAACCGCATTCCGAACTGGTGGAGTTCGCGCTTGAGAAACTCGGCCCGGAAAGAATAGTTTACGGTTCAGACGCGCCTATCCGGGATTTTTCCGCTCAACTTGGCAGAATAGCAGGCGCCGATATAAGTTCTTCGGCAAAAGAAATGATCATGGGCAAAAACGCGGAAAGGATCTTAAAAATATGAAATTCTTCGATTCAAATGTTTTATGGGGAAACTGGCAGTTCCAGGGAATATTCACGTTATCTCCGGACAAACTGGAAAATACGCTTCGCCAAAAAGGAATAGAAAATGCGCTTGTCAGAATGCCGGATGCCGCAATATGCCCGGATATTGAAAAATGCAACCGTCTGCTTTTTAAAGCGTTTACAGACAATAAGAATATTATTCCGGTTCCAACGCTCAACCTGAAAATGCCGGACTGGAAA
>JBAYCO010000331.1:0-5194 GCA_041668685.1 Victivallaceae bacterium
CGCCATGGTTTTGCTCCGGTTTAGTGCATTTCAACGTCGCAGACGCCGAAACCGCCGCGCAGGAAACTAAATTGTACCTGCGGATGATCGGAAAGCAGCGACATCGGGACGGTAGTATCTGCGATTTTTTTCGAAATCATATAGGTAGTCAAACGCATTCCGAACGGATTATCATGGTGTCCCGGATGCCAGATAGAAATTTTTTCAGCCTGCCAGGTTTGTACGGGACCGACCGTAACCGCCGCGGATGGGACGTTCTGGACAGTGCCGCCGCCGGAGGTGCGTGCGTTCTGCATCAGGGTGATCGGATGCAGTTCAACCTGGCGGGTGGAGAGTTTGCGGTATTCTTCGGGAGCCGGCGGGTTGTCTTTATATTTGCCTTCGCGTTTTACCGGGTCGTTAAACGCCCAGTGTTTGGTTTCTCCCTGGCCGCCCTGCATCAGCAGGCAGCGGGCCTTGCTCCATGATTCAATATATTCGGCCGGGTTTTCGCTTGGAAAGTGCATATTTTCGGTCGGCATTCTCAATTCGGGACGGATCCGGTTGAAACAGAGATCCATATCAGCTTTGGCGAAACCCAGCGGAAAATTGATATCGGCGGCTTTGCCGTCAACCATCCACTCATCCATGCCCCAGAAATGGCAGTTCTTTAAATCCAGGTTCATTGAATTGACCATCTGGGCAACCAGCGGCAATTGTTCCGTCGGCCCGATCGGGCCGCAAACGCCGACCGGATTGTCGGCCGTCGCCTGTTGCCATACTGAAATATATTCGAGAGCTTCAGCGCAATAGAATTCCTGAACCGTATCATAGATATTGATCTTAAAACCGGGACGTTCGTAATCTTTCAGGGTATCAATTGTGATACCGGCGGCGGCATCGAGAATTTCCCGATCCAGCGTAGTATAATCCCACCAGGCGGGCGCGATCTTGCTGAGAGGTCTCATTGCTGAACTCCTTTTTATATTAATGGATGTTTTCTATTAATATACGAACGCCAAAGCATTTCGTCAAGCAGCTAATAATTTTTTTTAAAAGTTTATCGTATAAAGACCGGAGAGGAGGGACCTGAAATTAAGCTAAAAAAAGCCCGGCCTGAAGCCGGGCTTTTTGAATTATTACCTTAATCTTCTTCCTGTTCCGCCTGGTGTTTGGCGATAATTTCATTGGCAACGTTTGCCGGGACTTGCTCGTACCTTTCAAAATCCATCTGGAAAAGGCCGCGCCCCTGGGTCATACTGCGCAGTTCTGTTGCGTATTTCGCCATTTCAGCCACCGGGACTTCAGCGTTTACAACCTGCAAGCCTTCTTCGGTTCCCATACCGAGGATGCGTCCGCGCTTGTGGTTCAAGTCACCGGTAATATCTCCCATATAGTCGTTTGGAACCGTGATTTTGACTTTCATTATAGGCTCAAGAATAACCGGTTTTGCTTTGCTCATCGCATCCCGGAAAGCCGTTCTTGCGGCTATTTTGAACGCCATTTCATTTGAGTCGACCGGGTGGTATTTGCCGTCATAAACGGTCACTTTGACATTTTCCACCTGGCAACCGACCAGCGGTCCGGCTTCAAGAGTGCTGGCGACGCCTTTTTCAACGGCGGGGATGAAGTTTTTAGGAATATTGCCGCCGACGACTTTATTTTCAAAGACGTAACCTTCTTCCGAGGGCTCGATGCGGAGGAAAACTTCCGCGAACTGTCCGGCGCCGCCGGTTTGTTTTTTATGGCGGTAATGACCTTCGCCGTTCATGGTAATGGTTTCTCGATACGGGACTTTGGGAGCTTCAAGCTTAACTTCAACTTTGTATTGTTCTTTGAGCTTGTGAACAATCTGTCCCAGATGCTGGTCGCCCATTCCGGAGAGGAGCATTTCATGGGTTTCGTCATGACGCTTGAGGGTGACTGTCGGATCGCTTTCGGAAAGCTTGTGCAGCCCCTGGGCAATCTTATCTTCCTCCCCGCTTTTAGTCGGGAAAATGGCGTAAGACATAACCGGGTTCGGGAATTTGATCGACGGCATCTTTTTGCTTGAGCCGACGGCTCCTAAAGTATTGCCGACATGAGTATTCTTGAGTTTCGCTACTGCGCCGATGCAGCCGGGGCCGAGTACGGAAGCGCTTTTCTGGTTTTTACCGTTGAGCAGCATTATCGCCCCCATTCGTTCCTTGGTGGCGGTATTGACGTTGTAATATTCGCTGTCAGCTTTGATCTCTCCGGAAATAACCTTGAAGAAGGCCAGTTGGCCGATAAACGGGTCAACGACGCATTTGAATACCTGGGCAAGCGGCGCGCCGCTTCCGGAAATTTCCATTTCGCTGTCGTCCTCAAGGGTAACTTTGCCTTTTGTCAGGGGGCCGGGGAAAAGGTTGTTAATGCTGTCCATAAGCCTGGTGACGCCGATGTCTTTGGCGGTGCTGGCGGCGTAAACCGGAACCAGGTCGCCGCTCATGATCGCGGTATAAAGCCCGGTGGCGATTTCCTCGTCGGAGAGTTGTTCGCCTTCCAGGTATTTTTCCATCAGCGCTTCATCTGATTCGGCGATAGTGTCCATGAGCATTTCTTTGTATTTGGCGGCGTCATCAGCGATTTCCGCGGGGATATCGCTGTCCCTGAGAACATTTATAACCGAACTGAAGTCGGCGCCCTGACCGACCGGCAGAGTTACCGGGACGCATACGGTTTTCCCGTAAGCGTCCTGCAACTGGCTCAGGACGGCTTTAAAGTCCGCACGGTCGCGGTCAATGCGGTTGATCAGGATAAAACGGGGTATATTCAAATTCCGGGCGATTTTCCAGGCGCGGGTTGAACCGACTTGCAGGCCGTCAACCGCGTCAACGACCAGGAGAAGGCTGTCGGCGACGCTCATGGGGGCAATGGTTTCGCCGATGAATTCGGCATAGCCGGGCGTATCAGTGAAAAACAGTTTTTTGCCTTTCCAGGTGCAGTTCAGGGGGGATGAGTAGATACTGGCCTGTTTTTCCTGTTCTTCGGGAGTGTAGTCGGAGATACTGGTTTTTTGATCGACGCTGCCCTGGCGCTCAACCGCGCCGGCCTTAAAAAGCATCAAGTCGCATAAAGAGGTTTTTCCGCATCCGCTGTGTCCGGCTACCACAAAATTTCTGGTCTCGCTTACTTTTTCCATTTTGGTTCCTTTTCTTTGATATTCAAATGAAGTTAAAATTCAAGGAAATAAACCATTTAGTCACGCATAATCCTTGACAAAACGGCAAATGTACGTTAAAATAGCAGACCTTTAGCGAAAATCAAAACTTAAAGTGAGATTTTTACTGTCATATTTTCTTGAATATTTTATCTTTATAGAGTAACTTTGTCTAAATTGCGTTTCAGAATAACCGGACGGTAGATATGGATAAATTGAAGACCAAAGGAAAGTTTCTGCCGAAACTGACTTTTGCGGGAGAATCCCATGTAGGTCTTATCAGGGACGCCAACGAGGACTGTTTCTGCTACATCGATTATAATAACGAAGTGAATTCCATCGCGGTGGTCGCCGACGGCATCGGCGGCCATAAAAACGGTGAGATCGCCAGTTCTTTATGCTGCCGCCAGTTTGTGGCCAGTTGGAAATACCTGAATATCGGCAACCTGGCCTCTATTGCCAAAATAAAATCTTTCCTGAGATACGAGATCAGGGCGATCAACCGGGATATTCATCTCCAGAACAAACGTAAGAATTTCGCATCTTCGATGGGGACGACCGTGGTTGCGGCGGTTTTTACTCCCACGCATGTAATCGTCGGCCATGCCGGTGACAGCCGCTTGTATGTTTTTAGTGAGGATTCGTTGAAACAGCTTACCGAAGACCATAGTCTGGTTGCGACTCTGGTCAAGAAGGGAACTATTACCAGCGAAGAAGCCAAAACCCACCCGTTTGCCCATATAATTTCCAAATCAATCGGCTCAAATCCAAATGTCGAACCGGAAATAAGCGTATTCCCGAAAGCCCCTGACGGACGATATATGTTGTGTTCCGACGGTTTGTCGATGCACGTTCCGAATCACCATATTGAGGAAATAATCAGGAACAGCAGCACTTCGAAAAACGCTGTGAACGCCTTGATGAAAGAAGCTTTGATCAATGGCGGGGAAGATAATATAAGCATTATCTGCGTTTTTTAACTCAGGGGCAGGGTGGAAGAAACCTTTTCCTGTCCGGGGAACCCGGTTTTCAGGCTTTCCATATCCGCCGCACTCATTTCCCAGTTCAAGGCGCCGAGATTTTCTTCCAGATGGGAAATCGAACGCATGGTGGAAATAGTTACGACATTATCCTGGCTTAACAGCCAGTTCAACGCGATCTGCGCGCGGGTTTTGCGGTATTTGCGGCACAGTTCGTCAAAAAACGGATATTCCGCGGCGATGATCGCGCCTTTTGACAGGGGACGCCAGGCAATCAGCATAACGTCGTTTTCCCGGCAGAATTCCAGCAAACCCTGTTCCGGGCCGCGGCTTGCCAGGCTGTAATGCACCTGGTTTACGACAATTTTATAGTCGCATAACTGTTGAAAGCGCTTAAAGCGTTCCGGCGCGAAATTGCTTACGCCAATGTTTTTAATGGTTTTTTCATTGGCCAGGCGATTAAAGGCCCGCATTGTTTCAGCCGGCGGGAAAGCGTCATTGGGTTTGTGGATCAGGTATAGATCCAGATAGTCCGTTCCGAGACGTTCGAGACTTTTCTCCGCGGCGCGCAATACGCCGTCGTAGCTCAGGTCATCGTTCCAGACTTTTGAGGTTATGAACAAATCCGCCCGGTTATGGCCTTTTATTGCTTGTCCGGAGATTTTCTCGGCGAAGCCTTCCGCATACATTTCAGCGGTATCGATATGTTTTAAACCGTGCTCCATTCCGCAGATGAGCGATGCGATGTCGGCCTGTCCGTCATTCTCCGGATCGCGTTTGAAATCGCCGCCCAGCATCCAGGTTCCCATGCCGAACACCGGCATCCTGAAACCGCATTTCAGCTTTTTTTCACCTATATTCATAACTAATTGTCTTCTATAAGCTTCGGCGCCGCTTTGTTCAGTTTTTCCACGTCTCCGGAGTTCAACGCTTTAACACTATCGATTTGGGAATCGGCTTTCTCTTTTACTTCTTCATATTTATCTTCGCCGTCCCGATAAATTTCCCGGCCGCGTTCTACGGCGTCTTCGGCTCCGTTTTTTGCGTCCTCATA
>JBAYCO010000332.1:0-5190 GCA_041668685.1 Victivallaceae bacterium
CAGCCACTTTGGCGCAAATAGCGAGCGCGCGGTCGAATGGCACTTTCCGGTCGGCAAACTGTTTTTTCCAGGCGCTCAGTTCCGAGCCGGGAACATATTCCATGACCACCAGGTAACTGCGGCTGGTGATGCACAGGAGTTTTTCCGCGGCGGTATCCGCCTGTTCCACCTTGTGCAGATGCAAAAGACTTGCTATATTGGGATGATGAAGCTTGGAAACCAGGACGAAGTTTTCGCGGACATTCTCCATTTCCCCCGGCACGGCGGATATCTCCGGCGGCAGAGCCTTCAGCGCCACCCGGATCCCGGCAACCGTATCCTTCGCCAGAAAAACCGTTCCGAATCCCCCGGCGCCGAGTTCCCGGATTATGTGATAACGGTCAATCTTGCCGATTGGCCGAAAATCATCATCCGCCATGGTTGGCAGGTCGCCGATGGATAAGTCCATGGAATCTGCCGCCACTTCGGTTTTCATACCGTTTAATGAAGATTCCTCTTTCCCGTCCTTCATAATTTTAATTTTTCCCTTTTCGACACAACCGGAAGGTTGCCTTTCGCTACGCTCAGGCTCAGCCTGCGCAAAGGTGCTACATTTACTTATTCAGTTTTTTGCCCAATACTATCCGAAAACCGATCAGGGGGGTATGCCCGTGAGGAGATATGGCCCTCCGGTAAGAACTGGCGAATTCATCCGTCCTGCTGTCAGCACTACCGCCCCGGATTATCCGGTCTTCATGAGATTTGCCCGCAACTGCGGGATCAATGCCGAGCAAGGCGGAATATTTGCCGTTCGCGTCGTAACACCATTCCCAGACATTGCCCAGCATATCGTACAAGCCGAATTTATTCGGTTTTTTGGTGCCGGGCTTAAGTATTTTTCCATTGCCGCAAACCACATATTCAGGTAGTTCCTCAAACATATCCCCAAAGAAATATTTACTTTTCGAACCCGCCCGACAGGCATATTCCCACTCCGCCTCGGTCGGCAGTCTGTACTGCATATCGTCCGGCAACCGGCCGGCCTTTTTTTTCCGGAGCGTCAAAAGCCGGCAAAACCGGTCGGCGTCATGCCATGAAACATTGTTGGCGGGCAGTTCCAGATCGGTCTGTCCCGATGGAGCATTCCCAACTATCCGTGCATACTGTTTACCGCTTATTTCATGAGTGCCGATGAAAAAAGGACTTAAAACTACCCGGTGCGCCGGTTTTGCGGAACCCGCGCCGTGATCATCGCCCATAAGGAAAGTTCCGCCGTTCAATTTTACCAGTGTTATCCCTGTATCCGGAATTGTCATGATCTTTTGGGGACTTGCCATCGGAGCGGAAACTTTTGACAAAACTCCACTGTCTGCATTTCCCTTTCTGGATTCTGTTGATTTTGAAGACAATATCCGGGCAAGTAAAATTCCCGCCGCTACCGCAAAGAGAAAACCAGCCGCCGAAATTATTGCAGCCGGTGAAATTAACCGGGATTTTCTTATATTGCTTCCACCAGTATTCAGCCCCTGCCGGAACTCCTCTATTGAAATACGGTTTGCCGGTTCTTTGGTCAAAGCCCGGGTAATAGTCTCTGCTATGCCAGGTGGAACTTCTTTGTTGTATTTGGTAACCGGTTCCGGCGGCTCGTGACGAATAACATAAAATACCTCTTCCAGATTCAGGTTGTCAACTGCATAAGGCAAAGTTCCCGTCAGCATTTCAAAAGCCAGAACCCCAAGAGCATAAACATCCGAGCAGCCGGCCCGGTAAAGTTTATTATCTCCGCCTCCCTGTTCAGGGCTCATATAAGCGGGAGTTCCCAAAAGCTCCCCGTGGGATGTAACACAAATATTAAGTTGATCTTCCACGGCTTTGGCCAGGCCGAAATCCAGAAGAACAACTTCATTGTACTTATTTAACATTATATTACCGGGTTTTATATCCCGGTGTTCCAGTCCGCGGCGGTGCAGTTCTTTAATTATTTCTACTATTTTTATTAATATCCTGATCGTTTCCTTTGTATCCAGGCTCTTGTCCCGCAATATCTGTCGCAAGGTACGTCCTTCGACATATTCCATTGCGCAATAGAGCATGCCGCGATATTCACCGGCACCAAAGATACTCACACAGCCGGGCATGGAAAGTTTAGCTTGCAGGTTAATTTCCTGTTGAAAACGCTTTTTAGCCGATTCGGATGCCGCCACTCCCGGCCGCAGTATTTTCAGGGCAACATAACGATCGAGTTTTTTATCATAAGCTTTGAATACACGGGCCAATCCTCCAGTTCCAAGTTGTTCTTTTATTTCATATTGGTCAATTAATTCACCGGGCTGTATATCTCCGCAATACCAACTTCCGTCAGCTCCGGATTTCATTTCAAGGTTTTTTTCAACTACAGTATTTTCAATCATTTATGTATCCCTTTAAACTGAACGGAATATAAGTGCCGATCTCTTTTGATACAAATTATTTCTTACTCAAAATCAAATTATACGGTAATTCTTTTTATTGTTCTTTTTAAAATTACAAATCTAACGCATAACCGAAAAAAGAAATACTTTTCTTTTGATAATATCTGAGAAATTGCCATCAATCTGAAATCGGACACTTATGGTAAAAGCAAATAGGACACTTTTTAGGCTAAAAACCTTTCCTAAAGACTTGGCAGGGTAATGATATTGAGTAGAACTCTCCTCTCGTTGTCGCATACAAGACGACAACGAGAGGGAAGTATTTTTTATTTTTTGCGCTTGTATTGCCAATGGCACTGCTTTTTTGAATTCTTCTTGGGGAAGCTGCTTATTATTATTTTTTCGACAAACTCTTCCGGCAGTTCATCGATAAATCGGGATGGTTCCATTACCCGGTTATCAAATCCCCTAGCCGCACTGGTCAGTAATAAGCCATCCCTGGCCCTTGTCATCGCGACATAAGCCAGCCGACGTTCTTCTTCCATTTCTGCTTTACTGGATATTTTTGCTGATGGAAATATTCCGTTAACCATTCCGCTGATAATGACGAACCTGAACTCAAGGCCCTTGCTTACGTGGCAGGATAATAACTTAACACATTCAGGATGCGCCTTATCAATTATATCGGAATATACGGCGATTTCATTCAGATATTCGGCAATATCGATATGGCCATTGTTTTCTTCCTCAAGCTGCTGGATAGATCGCTTTAATTCAACTACATTTTCAAATCGTTCGTCGTCCCGGCTGTGTTGGAGTCGTTCGTAATAACCGGTTTCACGGATTATTTCATCTAATGCCTGGGAAACCGTAAGTTTCGGCAACCGTTTCCTCACCTTGCAGAAACCATCAAGGAATTTATCCAGTTCCGGTCGTTTGAAATCCTTATGTTCACGGTGAGCAATTAATGCTTGCAACAAATGGACTTTGTGTTTTTCCGCATAGGTTCGGAGAATGCGGATGCGTTGGGGCCCGATCCGCAAAGCTACCTTCCGGATAATCTGCAAAAAAGAGAAATCATCGGAATGGACCAACAGCCTGAGCAAGGCTAATACATCCTTTATTTCAGAACGCTCGTAAAACGTATTGCCTTTGATTATGGTGTAAGGAATCCCCGCATTAAAGAACGCTTTTTCAATCAATCCAGTCTGGAAAGATGACCGGTATAAGATCGCGATGTCTTCATAAGTTGCTCGGTGTTCTTCTTTCAGTTCGCGGATGGCTTCAACAATGAATTCCGCCTCCTGCCGGATATTTTGGCAATGGGCATGAAGTATTTTACAACCATTCTTGCGTACCGCTACCGCCGGATTGCTGATCTGTCCGGTATTATGTTTTATCAATGCGTTAGTTGCTTTAACGATAGGCGGGGTCGAGCGGTAATTTTGAGACAGCGTAAAAGTCAGTGCCCCGGGGAATCTTTTATCAAAATCATTGATGAACGAGATATCGGATCCCCTCCAGGAAAATATGGTCTGCGACGGATCCCCGACAATGAACAAGTTTTTATGTTTTTCCTGGAGGATAGATATCAGCTCGTATTGTGCTTGGTTAAGGTCTTGAAACTCATCAATTTGAATGTAACGATAGCGTTGTTGGTAAAGCTCCCGCACATCTTTATGGTTTCTCAGAATAAATAAACCAAAATGTAGTAAATCCTCGAAATCAAGGGCGGTATTGATTGCTAAAAAATGCAGGTATTTCACGAAAATAAAGTTTCTGATATCATGATGATCAAGACAAAAATCCAGTCGGGGATTAGGTGAAATTGCTTTAAGGGCGCTACTGACATAGTCCTCAGTACGTTTGACCTCAGATATGTACTCTAGAATCTCGGAGGAAGAGAGCGCTTCCGCTCTAACATCATCAAGCTCTTCACGAATTTGTTTTATAGCCCGTAATTGATCCTTCCTGTCCGCTACAACAAAGTTGCGATAGCTTCCAAGCCGCGAACTATATTTTCCCAGCATCTGAAAACACCAACCGTGAAAGGTAAAAACATCGGTATTGCAGTTGAGCATGTTCATAATTCGATTGCGCATTTCACTGGCGGCTTTGTTGGTAAACGTTATACTTAATATCCGGCTGGGATCGATCCCAACATGCTCTATAAGATAACAAAGACGATGGACCAGTACGCGGGTTTTTCCGGAACCGGCGGCAGCAATAGTGCGAATCGGGCCGTCAACGGCAGCTACTATTGCTTGCTGCTCAGCGTTCAATCCGGCAAATACATCTATGGGGTTATGTTGTTTGAATAGATTTTGCAGCAAAAAATCATTTTTTAGAGTCCGATCCTGTTTGTTCTGGGACTTATCGGGGATTTCCGCTTCAGGCGGCGTTTTACTTTCTGACGGTGTTTTTTGAAGGATGATTTTCTTGCTCATAGCGTTACTCCTTTTCAATTTGGGGTTCTCGTTTAAAAATATTGGCAGATGGTTTTAAATGCTGGCGGCGAAGTCAGAATAGGCTTGATATAAAGCCCGGAACGGTTAGATAAAAAAACGTTACAGTATAATTTTCAAGTAGGCGTTATAGATAATACTGCAGATGGTTTTGAGGATGAGATCAATGACTTTAAGAGGACTCATAAAAAACAACTGTTGCCGGATATTAGCCCAACTTCCGCGGGTTAAAAAAACGGAAAATTTTTTTGAGCTCAATACTTTTTTCTGTTTCCCCTGCTTAAGCTCAAGATTTTTACAATACTTGATTTGTTGTGCCAGTCGGCTTTTAGAAA
>JBAYCO010000333.1:0-5187 GCA_041668685.1 Victivallaceae bacterium
ACACTCTGCGTAGGCTGAGCCTGAGCGTAGCGAAAGGCAACATTCCCGTCTCGGTTGTGTCCCTTTGCTTAACAACGTTTACCAATTTATGACTCAAGCGAGATGGTGTGTAAAAAGTCAACACCAAAATGTTAAATTTTATGAAAATTTTCTTGATACATAGTTTTATTGACCACCAAAGCTCTTATCAATATGAGTACTTTCCGCATGACAGCGCATCTTGCTTGCATCGGAGTTTTGCCTTTATCAATGAGACGCTGACGAAATGCCCGCATTTCAGGATTATGTCGCAAAATACTTGTCATAGGCGTATAAAGAGCCTGTCGCAACTGTTTTGGCCCTTGACGGCTTATGTGCGCATAGTTTACACTGGTGCCGGAACAATGGTTGAATGGAGCCAGACCGGAATACCCGCCCAACTGTCTGGAACGGTAATTTTCCAGCCTCCCGCATTCCGCAAAAACAGATGCTGCAGTTGTCAGTGCAATGCCTTTTATGCTGGTGGCATAAACAGCATTTTCGCGCAATTCATCAGATTTTGCAACACATTTCCTGATCTCAGAATCAAGTTTTTCAACCGACTTGTTAAGCGTATCTATCAAATCCTGTTGCACATCAGCGATAATTTTAATCTCTTTGATCTCTTCCATGCGAAGATATGCGGCGGTACGTTGTTCGACCATCTTCAAGCGTTGCCTTGTAAGTTCACGCAAATGCTGATATTCCAATGGGTTTTCAATGGCTTCTTCAGGCTGCCGTTCAGCGCCGAAACGCGCCAGAGCCGCTGCCGCAATGGCATCAGTATCGTTGCCCTTGTAAAGACTTTTCCGGTAATCGGAAACCGTCTTGGGATTCAGGATCACCGGTTTCGTGAACGGCATTTCGCAGCGAAACCAGTCAGCCAGTTCCTGGGAATAACGCCCTGTCGCTTCCATAACAATACGCATTTGTCCACCTGGAACTCCAGCTTTATCGCGAATTTGATAAGTCCAATTGTGAAAGGCTTTAATACTCTTTTCAGTGCGCTCAAAAGTATTTTTAGGCAATTCAATTATGGAACGCGGTTTATCATCGCTTCCGAGCGGCAGGTAAATCGCCGCATCATAGGATTTTTTGGCGACATCAATGCCAATCCAAGTGGTTTGTTGTGTTTTTCGATTTTTTTCGATTTCATGACTTGCCTCCAATATTAACCGACGTTACAGTAAAAGATGTGCCCATTGATCTTCCTTGCCTCCAACGCGGGCTTCAATGCCCAAGATGGCTGTACGATCTTAAGGAGCACGGTAGCGGAAGACGGCGTTTCCTCGCTTACGGGCTTACTAACGTTGCCCAATGCTTGAGCCAACTCGTCTTCCGTGATTTCTTTCCAAACGTCTTTCGAAAAAAACCCACTTCTACCGTAACACAAATACATTAAATAATAAATATGGCAAGCCTTTTTCAGCGGACCGCAAAAAACGCGACCGCTGAAAATTACAGTCGGACTTTGTAAGGTTTTTACAATGAGTTTCGCCCACTACGCTTGAGGAACTGGATAATATCGTGAACGAATTCATTCAGTATTATAATGAATTTCGGTCACATCGAAAGTTGAAGAATATCTCTCCGGGACAATATGAGAAAAGTTTCTTTTCCACCGGGCGAAGTATTCCGGGGAGTCAAAGTGGACAGATAAAAGCGTCCAATCAGACTGGTTTACAAAGTGGTCAGGGAGCTAAGCTCAAAATTCAAAAAACGGCTCAGATAACACTGACCGCCGAACAGGATAATCAGGCGAAAACAAAATATCATGTTTTCGCCTGAAATTATATGAAACGAAATTTTGAAGGGGAAAGATACCCGCGTTCAAAATTTTGTTACAACTACAAATGGTACAGCACTCGACTTTTTGAACGAAAAGGTCTAAGTTGAACGCAGTAATAGAAATTGTTGATAGACAATAGCTTAACTTATGGGAAACGGTTTTAATAAACTGTTTTTAAAATGACTTCCAATTTAAAATTTTCTCAATCTATATCTCACATGAACAGAAATCCTCCCGTTCAAAAATTTCATTGCATGGCGGCAATAACCTTTACACCTAATTTCCCCAGGTTTTTGAATTGAGATTTGGACATGCCGGGTTCCGTGATCAAACCGGTAATATCGCTTAAATTGGCAAAGGCGTACAGTGCGGTCCGGTTGAATTTGGAAGCATCCGCGAGAATATAACTTTCCTTTGCCTGCTCCAGAAATAATTGATTTATCTCCGCCGTTTCCGTATCGGTGGCCATCAGTTGACCGTCTGCGCAAATCGCGTCTATTCCCAGAAACACCTGATCGCAATGGAAATTCTTCAGGTTCTGCCGGGTCAGGGAACCGCAAACGTCATGCCGTCCAGCCCGCAATTTGCCGCCCAACAGAATTACATCACAATACTCCGCCAAGTTCGGCAGAAATGACAATGAATTGGTTATTACCATAATATTCTTCACATCCCCGGTCTGCACCCGCAGCGACAACGCTTCCGCCATTTTCAGTACTGTTGTTCCCGCATCCAGGAACAAGCACGAACCGCTTTTAACCAGATTTGCCGCCGCCTTGCCAATCGCTTCCTTGACCGCCGGATTCTGCGCCGCCGACAAACGGAATGAATAATCATTACTGAGCTGGGGCGCGGCTTGAATGCCCCCATGTATCCGCAGCAGTTTGCCTTGCTCCTGCAATCTGTCGAACAAGCGCCGCGCCGTTGCCTCCGATATCGATAAGGTTGTAGTAACCGTTGCCAGCTCCAGGCGCCCATGCGTTTTCAGCAGTTCCAGTAATTGTATTTCTCTTAGCCTCTGTTTATTCATCGAATCATGCCCTGTTTTGTTTAATTCGGTACAATATACTGCCGGATAAACCGGATTACAAGATTTTCTTGCCATTTTCTGATTGCATCAATCATTTAATGCTTGAAACATTTAAAATATGTATTATAATAAACAATACGAACTTTCATTTAATTAACAAGAGATTTTGTATTAATGCAGAATATCCGCAAATCATTACGCGACCTGTTGGGAGCGGAATATATCGCCGCCGTATGTGAAGCCCAAGCTTTCCTGACCGGCAGAAGTAAATCGGAATTCATAGCTTTGGCCGATGAGGCTATTGACTTTTTCCCGGAAGCTTTCCAAGCCCGGGCGGATTTTCTGCTCGACCGGGTGCCCGCGCAAGTAAGTTCCGCTTTGAATAACAGCAACGGTGGGGCTCCCACCGCATCATTTGCGGCGGCTCAACATAACGTCATGGCGCCGCTCGCCGGTTTCGGCCCTATTCGTATCGGCGAGAATGGCCGGGCTTATTTTATCGGAAAAAGCGAACATTATCACGCATCGCTCGGACATCATTTCCCCGGTTACCGTTTGCTCGAAAACGCTAAAAAAATAGGCGTCTGCAACGTTACCCACAATAATACGCGCGGTCATATCACTCGTCTGCTCGAACGCGAACTCATCCGGGTTGCCAACGGGTTGGACCGGAATGGTGCCGCCGGACTCGAAAAAATCCTCGCTTCCAAAGATGAACATGTCCTTAACCGGGTAATAAATCTGGAAACCGGCAGTCTGGCGGTGGAAGCGGCCTTGAAAATGATGCTGGCCAGATTTTATAGGCTTGACCGGACATGCGCCACGCCTGAATATGCGGGTAAAATTCCAGTATTCCTGGTCATGGCGGATAATTGCGGCGGCAAACAGGCTAATTACCACGGCACTACGATATTGGCGCAGGCAATGCGCGGCATGTGGCCGGAATTCGCGGAAAAACTTGAATTCGCCGGAGCTTTCAAAGTACGGGCGGTTCGAATCAATGATATTGACCACTTCACTCAAACTGTGGCGGAATATGACAAGGGGCAACATAAAGTCGCCGGTTTCTTTCACGAACTGGTGCTGATGAATTATAGCGGGATCAAATTAGCCCCGAAATTTGTCCACGCGGCGCATGCCGCCTGTCAGGAGCGCGATATTCCGGTGATCGTCGATGAAATCCAGACCTGTATGTGGTCGCCGGAACTGTTCCTGTTCCGGGAATACGGCTGTCATCCAGATTTCGTCGCCGTGGGGAAAGGTTTTCCCGGCGGCCAGTATCCGGCGTCGAAAATTCTGACCACCGCCGCCATGGACAATCTGAACCAGTTCGGGGCGCTGGTGACCAACGGGCAGGAGGAACTGGCTTCGCTGGCCTACCTGATAACCATGGAATTCGCTGCGGCAAACCGGGAAGCAACCCGTGAAATCGGCCAATATTATCATCGGCAGGCGGCAGAACTCATTGCGCAATATCCGCAAATCGTCGCACGGCTCGAAGGTGAGGCGCATATGACGACATTTGTTTTCAAGTCCGCAGATTTCACCACTGCGTTCACCGCTTATCTGAATGAGAAATGCGGTATCGATGTCAGTGCGCAGACCTACAAGGCCAACTGTCCGCCGGCCGCCCTGACCAAGCTGCCGCTGATCAGTTCCTGGAAAGCCGTGGATTTCATAATCGCTAAAACACATGAAGCCTTAGAAAAAATAAGGGAACGGCAATGCCGAGACGAAAAATAAAATCCGGAATAATCGGTTTGGGGCTGATGCGCCGGTAATTCGCCGGTACGTTACGCCGGAAGAAACCGCTTAAGGCACCGGCTGTTTACGGCGACCTTGAAATCACCTGAAAATTATTTGTTCAATTTGTATAAGACTTGGCGGAAACATGTTATAATATAGTTATGAGAGAGAATATAAAAACCTTTCTTTTAGGCCTGGATCTGGGAACAACCGCGATCAAGGGCGTGGTTATGGAACCTGACGGCAGGATTATTGCCGAAACTGCACGCAATACCCGGTTTCGGAAACCTAAACCAGACTGGGTTGAAATTGATCCGGAAGCTCATTACCGGGAAGTTTGTGAAATCATCCGGAAACTGGCGGCAAAGACGCCGGGGAAAATCGCCGCCCTGGCGATGGCGGCGGCGTCCGGCAATACGCTGTTGACCACCGCAGACGGCCAACCATTAACCAATATTATCAGTTGGCTGGACCGGCGTGCCGCAGGGAAAACGCCCGCGAGTTTAGCGGATTTATCGGCTCCCGGAGTCCGATGGATTACCGGCTGGCCATGTGTGGATTCTTTTCCGTTGGCGCATTTGGCCTGGTTGCGGGAAAACCGCCC
>JBAYCO010000334.1:0-5185 GCA_041668685.1 Victivallaceae bacterium
CGCAGCATCTTCCAGAGGAACGACGGCTTGAGCAGCCGCCAGAGGTGGCGGCCCATATTGTCCGGGCCGACCGAAAAATAATAAGTGGCTTTGACTTCATATTTTTTGAGTAATGCGTTCAGGTTCGGCACGCCGACTTTGGTGCCGCGAAAAGTATCGACGTCTATCCGCAATCCTATTTTCTTAGTGTTCATATTTCATTACCTGGTATTTTCTGCTGTCTACTTTGAATTCTTTTATTGGAGTGAAACCAACCTTTATGAACCGGTCTGAAAAATCCCTGTTTATCAAAACCAGGGCTCCGGAAGCGACTTTTGTATTCTGAAAATCATACAGCGGACAGTTTACGCCCAGGTAAAACAAAGCCGCGCCGCTTTCCCGTTCAATCGGGCGGTAGAGGTACAAAGTTCCGCCGCGCATCTGTTCTTCGCAGTACTTAAACATGTCGTGATAGGATTTACGCGCGTTTTTGATCGGACGGACGGAAGTATCCACACTGATATAGGTAAGCGCCAGTCCCGCCAGAAGTCCAAGGGCGGTTCGACTGATTTTTTCTTTAAGCATCCCGTTTAAGGTCAACGCCCCGCAAAAAAGCATAAATCCGGGCGCAATATAAGCGCTCCAGTTCATCCCGCCCACAGCGGCAATAATAACGAAAGCAAGCGCTCCGCAGAAGAGCCCGGCGCATAACAGGATGCCCGCGATTTTGGACAGCAGATTGACATAATCCCATTTTTCAGGAAGTTTGAATTTACCGGAAAATATTTGGTCGAGCATATCAGCGATCAGGAGAATTTCCGCGGCATAAAGCGGCGAAACGTAAACCTGGCGTTTCCCGGCGGAAACCATCAACAGCAGGTAGGGTATCACCAGCCAGCAAAGCATGAACAACGATTTGGCGTCTTTTTCCCGGATGACTTTGCGGATACCAAACCACAAGGCGAACGGCAGGAAAATCGTCCACGGCTGAAGCTGTTCAAACAGTTTCGGCAAATAATACCAGAAAGGCTCGACATGTTCGGCGTGCGAACCGGTAAAACGCCCGAAATTCTTTGTCCAGACTACGGTGCGAACCGCTTCATAACCGGATTTCTCATACAAGGCCCATATCCATAAAGCTATCGGAATGAAACTCAAAGCCGCCCCGGCAAACAAAAACAGCCAGGGTTTGAGATGGAGTTTTTTTTCTATATAAAAATTGTTCACCGCCAGATAAAAAAACAGCGCCGAACAGGGGATGGCAACTCCTATGAGCCCTTTGGAAAATAAAGCGCCGCCGAGACTTAAAGCAAAGAAAAGAAACCATAAGAACGCATTTTTATTTTTTCCCGAACGGCAGGCTTCCCAAAATGCCCACATAGCGAAAGCGATGAAAACCGCCAGAAAAATATCGACCATGCATTTGCGGCCGTAATTCCAGTATTGCGCCGCGGTGGACAACAGCACAACCGAAAGCAAGGCTCCGAAACCGGACATGCCGAGGCCGCGCGCCAAAGCAAATAAAGAGAGCGCCCCGAAAAAAGCCGCTGCCGCCGACGGCAGTTTGGCGGCAAAATTATTGCGCCCGAAAAGCTGCATCGAAAGTGCGTCGGCCCAAAAATACAAAGGCGGTTTTTCTAGAAAAGGCTTATCGTTCAACCGGGGTTCCACCCAGTTGCCGTCAAGGAAAATTTCAGCGGCTATTCCGGCCACCCTGGGTTCATCGCCGCCGCGGAGATGCCGGCTCCCCAAACCGATAAAAAAAACAGTGAAGGCAAATAAGGCCGCAAGTATAAAATAACGGCGGGAACTGATCGCAGTGATCAGTTCCCTGAATTTATTTACCGCTGTGGTCATAGTCTAATTATCGTCGTCGTTCAGGTGGAACTCGCCGCAGGAAACCGCTTCATCGAGGAAGAAATTCAAAGTGGTTTTAATTGATTCCCGGAGAGTTATTTCAGGTTCCCAGTCCAGAAGTTTCTTGGCATTCCGGATACTCGGTACACGGTGCTGAACATCCTGATAACCTTTACCGTAGAAAGCGCCGCTGTCAACGACCATGTAACCGGCAAACGGCGGGAATTTATCCCGGTCCGGATGCTGGTCGAAAATTTCCACGAGCATTTCGGCCATACGTTTGATGCTTTCTTCGTTTTTGGGGAAGCCGATATTAATAATTTCGCCGTTGCATTTACCGTCTTTATTCTCGATGATGCGGTAAAGCGCTTCGATGCCTTCGCTGACGTCGATAAAGGCGCGTTTCTGTTCGCCGCCGTCAACCAGTTGAATCGGCGATCCCTGAACGAGATTGAGAATCAATTGGGTAATGGCGCGCGAACTCCCGATACGGGCGGAAGTCAGGCTGTCGAGACGGGGACCGATCCAGTTAAACGGACGGAACAGGGTGAAATTGAGCTGGCCTTTGGCTCCATACGCCCAGATAACGCGGTCAAGCAGTTGTTTGGAGGTGGAGTAAATCCAGCGCTGCATGCGGATGGGGCCTGTAACCAGCGGCGATTCGTGTTCCTTGAATTCCGGGTCCTGACACATGCCGTAAACTTCTGAAGTGGACGGAAAAATCACCCGCTTATTGTATTTGACGCAATAACGGATAATCCGCAGGTTTTCCTCAAAGTCGAGTTCAAAAACGCGCAACGGGTTGCGGGTGTATTCAATCGGGGTGGCAATGGCCACCAGCGGCAGAATAATATCGCATTTGCGAATATGGTATTCTATCCAGTCACGGTGAATTGAAATATCGCCTTCACGGAAGTTGAAACCAGGTTTGTCCATAAGATGGGTTACGTAATTCGAACGCAGGTCCATGCCGTAAACTTCGTATTTGCCGCTTGCGAGCAGACGGTCGCTCAGATGACTACCGATAAAACCGTTAACGCCGAGAATCAGGACACTTTTCTTGCGGGCAGCTTCCCTGGCGACGCGGGGGTTGCAGCCGAAAACAGTATTTTTAACTATGCGGGCATCCTGCGCAAACTGTTCGCCGGTAGTCAAAACGCCGTTCTCAAGCTGGGCGGATTCGACTTTTACAGCGCCATCTTCGCAAGCGATAAGCAGCGGGCTGGAGGAAATCACCGTTCCCGGAGCGGCTCCGGCATTGTTTTCAACTACGGATACTTTCCAGAAAATACACTTGCGGTCGCCCATGAAACTGAAAGCGCCCGGATAAGGCAATGTAACCGCGCGAACCAGATTGCGGACGACGGTTGCGGATTTTTTCCAGTCAATTTCGCCGTCGGCAGGGCCGCGTCCGCCAAAATAAGTAGCGTCCGCCTCACTTTGCGGAATACTCGGAGCGCTGCCGCTTTTGATGTCCGGCAGGGTTTTAGCGAGCAGTTCAGCAGAAGCTTTCGCGGCTTTAAGATGCAGGGTCTTGGCGGTGTCGCAGTCTTCTATGGCGATTTTTTCCTGGGCAATGATATTGCCGGCGTCAGGTTTCAGCGTCATATAATGCATAGTTACGCCGGTTTCGGTTTCACCGTTGACCAAAGCCCAGTTTATCGGCACGCGTCCGCGATATTTGGGCAGCAGCGAACCGTGGAGATTGATACAGCCTTTCGGCGGAATATCCAGAAGTTCGGATTTCAGCATGTTGCGGTAATAAAAGGAAAAGATTATCTCCGGCTGCATGGCGCGAATTCTTTCCAGCCATACGGGATGGTTTACGTCTTCCGGGGCGTAAACCGGGATGCCTTTGGCGGAAGCCAGTTCGGCAACGGAGTTGAACCATATATTTTCCTTGGGATTGTCCTTGTGCGTAAAGACGGCAGCAATTTCAAATCCGTTATCGAGTAATGCTTCAATACCGACACAACCGATATTGTGATATCCCATTACAACACATTTCATTGTCAGGCTCCAAATATTTTATTATAAGTAAAAAATAATACTTGTTTTATAAACCGGGAAACAACTGTTAACATAACCGAATAAAAGGACTTTTCTAATCATCGACCGGAAAAAATCGGAAAATGGCGTCATTGAGCAAAGCGGCTGGTTCCATGCAGATAACTCTTACGGTCTTTTTTATATTTTTCTATACTTTTTTTCAATCGCCCCTTCTCCGCCAGAAATAATACCTTGGCGCGAATTTCATACTGCTCAAGCGTATGGACACTGAGCGGCACGGTATCGACAAAGCTGTCGGTATAAATGGGAGTCCCGTCCGCCCGGTTGGAAGTCGTAACCCATGAACCGGTTACACCGCCGTAAGGGTCGTGCTTGTCCGGCACCGCCACTTCCCCGGTTTTTACGCG
Organism: Victivallaceae bacterium; assembly: GCA_041668685.1. Taxonomy (GTDB): domain Bacteria; phylum Verrucomicrobiota; class Lentisphaeria; order Victivallales; family Victivallaceae; genus JAHOYW01. The sequence goes on from JBAYCO010000334.1 coordinate 4,254, forward strand.
CTTGAAAAGCACGACTTCAATAGCGTCGGCTCCATATTCCCTGGCTTTGCTTATGATTTCCTCTTTCACGGATTCGGTACTGCTGCCGTCGGGAGCAGTCACTACCGCGCGCCCCATTATGCTGTAGACATTCGGCGGGACTTCACTGCTGGAATTGTAGAAGGCGACAGCCTGGTCATCAGTGAGTGGGGTAAGCTTCTGTCCGACGTAATCGAACTGCGTACACCCGTTCCCCAAATATGCCATAGCTATACCGGCGGCAAGAAGAAAAAATATTTTAACCCTGTTCATAAAAAGTCCCTGTTATATCTAAAAACTTACGCCCTAAATATAAACCGGCTTGATTTCTTTTCAAGCTCCGTTTCTTTTTTAAACGGAACCGCCGCGATTACAGGCGTAAACATTCGGCAACACGATAAAAATTTCCGGCAAAGCCGGTTACGTTCATCGTATACTGTATTAATCTAAAAATTTAATATCCACACGGCAACCGAGTAGGCCGGCTTTCGATGAAAGCGGCAATGAGCAACATTATGCAGCCTGACAATGTTTTATGTCGCCGGTCTCATCAAGACGCGGCGCTACTTGGAGCCGCAATCAAATACAAGACAAAAGTTGAAAATCCAATCTAAAAGAGCACATAATTTGTTATTTTTTCAGGGCTTCGATTTCAGCTTTACAGGTTTTTTCTACTAAATCGCGGAGCTTGATTACTCGTTCAGCGAGATATTCGAGCTCTTCTTTGGTAATACTGTAGTCTTTTTTGTAACGGGCATCTATATAGGCGTCTTTCAATAATTTGAAAAGACGAGCTTCCTCAGCGGTTTTCATCGGGAAAACCTTTATGAATTCGGGATAATGAGCCGCGGCAGTCGTGCCGAGTTTTTCTATGTTGTGGAGTTTCGGGCGGTAACCGGAAGCCGTCAGGATTA
>JBAYCO010000335.1:0-5139 GCA_041668685.1 Victivallaceae bacterium
CTTGTGCTACATTTGTGATTGCATTTCGTAGCACTTAACACGTAGCACGTAACACGTCTATTTGGTTCCGGCTACGCTGGTTTAGGGCTTTTGGAAGAACTTTTGAGATTAAACAATGTCCCCCGCATCGGATTGGTAATATGCGGCGGCTCCGCTTTGCTGGCAACCGGCCTTGTTCATAGAACAACCCGGGACGTAGACGTTGTTGCTGCAGTCGAAGGCAACATGGAGCTAAAAGACCCGGAACCCTTTTCTCCGGATTTAAATAAAGCTGTCCAAAAAACGGCTTTAAGTTTGGGATTGCCGGAAGACTGGCTTAACTGTGGCCCCTGCGATCTTTTTCGAATGGGGCTTCCGAAAGGTTTTGCAGAACGTTTAGAGAAAAAAGTCATTGGGAAATGTCTTACAGTATATTTTATCAGCAGGTTGGACCAAATCCATTTTAAGTTATATGCGTCTGTGGATCGCGGAGGGTACCATATTGATGATTTGTTGACATTGAATCCTGAACCAGACGAATTGATTGCCGCGGCAAAATGGTCAATGACCCATGATGTCTCTGAAGGCTATGCTTTAATGCTTAAAGAACTATTAATTAAACTTGGATATGGAAATGTCGCTGGAAAAATATAAAACATATTTTCTGGATTCAATATTGGATTTGCTTTGGACGCAATGGTCCGGGCTTGGCGTGTCCGGTTACGGAGAAGCCCGGAAACGTTATGTTACAGACCCGGAAGCATTACTGGTTTTCAGTTGCTCAATGTGCCGGTACGACGCACGGCTTTTTGATGAAATCCTTGACTGGCTGACCAAAAATGAGCGGTTTATCAGCATCCAAAGGCTACGTGCCGTTTTAAGTAAAGAAAATTTTTCATCCGGGGATATACTGGGAGCTGTTGCCGCGCACATGGCGCAAAAGAATCCTACGCAGAAATGGCGCCGCCTCGCAGATGCGCAAAAGCGCCAGTTGGCTGCTGATACTGATTGTCACAATTTATTTTTCTTGAAAAATGGTAATGAAATGCCGCTTGCCAATGAAGAAGATTTAATATTTCGGAAATACGGTTACCTTCGTCCTCCCGTGAAAAATCGTGAACGCTCAATCGCTTTTCCGCCTGGAACACCGGAAACTCTTCTGCTGCAAATTCGCTCTCTGCTGGGAATAGGCGCCAGAAGCGAAACTTTGTTATATTTGTTTTTGAACGGAAAAGGTTCTATAAGCGAAATTGCCTCAGGAACATATTATTCATGGCGTTCAATCCAGGATGTTTTGTTTGAAATGGGACATTCAGGTTTGTTGTATTTTCCGGAAGCCAAGCGGGGACGATTTTACCGTTTTGACGGCAAGCCCTGGCTTGATATTCTGCTGAAAAACAGTGATAAAAAAATAGAATGGCTTTGCTGGCCGCCTCTTTTCAGGAGTTTTGAACTGATATGGGAGAAGCTGAATTCCAATGATTTTCTATCATTGTCCGCCTTGGCGCAGTCCGCGGAACTGCGCAGTCTCATGCGGGAGGAAATTGCTCCCAGACTTGAACATGCGGGACTGGGAAGCATGATTGCCGCTTCCGATTCATCAAACGGCGAGGAATATCTAGAGACATTCTGTAAAAATATAGATGCGATTATAAAATATATTTCTTAAAATAAGATTGCAAAAATGTATAGTAAAGAGGAAATATACTGTATTAATCTGAAAATTTAACATAAATACTACAACCGAGTAGGCCGGCTTTCGATGAAAGCGGCAAAGAGCGACGGTATATGGCATCGCAACGTTTCAGTTCGCCGGTCTCATCGAGACGCGGCGCTACTTGGAGCCGCAAATCAAATATAAGAAAAGTTTAAAATCAAACCTAAAACAGTATAGTAAATCTTTTAGGCTTAAATCCGCCGGCGGAATTTGACAGGGGAACTGCCGGAGCTTTGACCAACAGGCGAAACCGTAATGTCGGCACTATGTTTTTTTCGGAAAGTTCTTCAGGAAGATGATATTGGAAAAAATTACACGCTTACCAGAAAAGGGGCTGAATACGTTCAAAATATGGGCTAAGTCTTTTCATTTTTTCTTGTCGAAACCCACAAATACTGCTAATGTACTAATGCTGGATTTTAAATTTTATTTTTAACCAATTCACAATGGAGGCGCTTATGAAACCGCTGGTCTTCGTTATCGTTTTGTGGTTTCTTTTTAACCGACAGTGTGCGCGCAAAGAAATATCCGGAGACGTAACGTTATGATAAAAAAAGCGGATTCAGTTTTCGAGACGGATTTTACGGATTTGCTCTATGAGGCATCTCTTGAGTTGACCCGCAAAAACGGCAGTTTCAACCTGAAAGACATGAGCGACGTTCTTGATCTCGATTACGACGAATGGGAACTGGAGGACGAATTGCTGGGGAATGCGGATATGGGTATTTTGCCGGGTAAAAAGGAGATGCGTTTTTTTAACCGCGAAGCTTACTTTGAAAACGCCGAATTCCTTATCCGGCCTACGGAATTCGAAGTTAAAAACGCCGTGCTGTTCCGGGGACATCGCCTGCTGCCGTTTTTTCCGGAGGAGGACGTGTGCGTAATCAAAATTTTTGACAGGAAGGGAAAAAAGCTGGAACCAAAACAAGTTGAAACGCCTTACCGGGAACTTAGCATGTGCTATTCCCTGTACTCTCCGGGCGGCGGAGCGATTACCGCGATAGAGGATTTGGATGTAGACACGCTGTTTGAACCGGACCCCGAATCAACAGTTGTCGCGGGTGGACTTGACTTGGGGCCATTTATTGCCGAAAGTGATTTTGCCGTTGGAGATTACATAAAAGTCCGGCTCAGGGATTACGAGGCCGGCGAGTGCGAAATCGAACCCTGGCCGCTTGCCAGGATGTCTTCCAACCCGGCCGGCACGGCAAAGTGGAAAGGAAAATTCGAGGCAGGCCTGAAGAAAGCGGTCAGGCGCCGGGATGAAGTCGGCGGGCCGTTTGAAAACGAGGATTTGATCGCGGCGGCGTTCTATTATGCCGGTAAGGTTCTTTTAAAGGACCCCGCTTGCAATTGGCTGGACGCGGTGTGCGACAGCAAACAATTTGCTTTGCAGGTCTTTTGCGAGCGTGTTTTTGTCTGGGAAAAAGGGAAACTCCAGGACTATATGCTGGCCGCCCTTGAGCAGGAAGCCGAAGAAGATGAATTCCCAGACTTTGACAGTCCGGATGAAATGGAATTTGCGGACATGGTTCGCATAATGGGCTTCGATCTGCAAGAAGAAGTCCTGATCGCGTACATGCTTGACGCACTCCATTTCAACCACGATCTTGAGGATGTCAAAAAACGCTGCTTTGATGAGCGGATTGAGAATGATTATCCGGAACTGACGGAAGGTTTCGACGAAATCCTGGCCGAATTGTGGGATGATGCCGAAAATACGGAAATGGAGTTGCGCACAATGGAATCCGTAAAGATACGGCACGAACTGCTGAAACTCAAAGATCGGGAAACGGCATTTTTAAGAGCCCTGGATAAATCGGAAGATTTCGATATTGAAAATCTGCGCACGGACAAATTCATATTGTTCAGTGAACTCTCGGCGGCTCTGGAAACGTTCATTATTCAGGTGGGAAGCCGGCCTTTCAAGTCGAATAAGGAATTCAAAACGCTGGACAGGATGCTTGGCGCCATGACCGATAAATTTGATATTACAATTGAAAAACTGGGAAAGGAATTCCTGGCTTGACGAATACCGGAAATAAAAGATAATATTTCAGATGAAAAAATACACGGAAAAACAGGGACAGTATTTAGCCTTCATATACTATTTCAGGAAAATACACGGAATGGCCCCGTCTGAAATGGATATGCGGAAATATTTTCGTGTTACTCCTCCCACGGTTCATCAGATGATAATAAAGCTGGAAGAAAAACAATTGATAAAGAGAACCCCCGGAACGGCAAGATCAATAGAATTGTTATTGAATGTAAACGAACTACCGGAGTTAAAATAATTCAATTTAAAAACTATACGGGAATATAGAAAATGTCGGAATCCCGGTGGCAAAAGCCGAATGGCCGGTTCTTTAAGAAGTTGTTCAAACACTGTCAATTTCTCATGCGAATCGAGGTCGCTGATCTTTATTTTTTTGTTTTTCATGATGTTCATTGTTTTGTCAGGGGCGGAATCGGCTCGTGCCAGGCTATCGCGAGACTCAAACCACCATTGGTTCCACGCTGTATTTCCGCGTCATCAATATATTCCCCGAGGTCATGGCAATGCGTCCATTTCAGTTTCATCAATTGGCTAATCATCCCGAAAACGGCTTTCTGTTCCGCAGGCGACAAATCCTTTTTTATTTGAGAGCTTCTTCCTGTTCATTCACCGAACCCGGGATATTGTTCCGGATTAGAACCGATGGATTGAATAACACGAGGATAAGATGCACATCTTGAGGCGTCTTTTTCTCCCCGGGCTTTGCGTATCTCAAAAGTCCATTGGTCTCCGAAGTCAAAAAGATAATACAGTTTTTTACGTCCCAGCGGCCAGATATCCTTAAGCTTGATGGTATGCCAACTATCATCCTTCCATTCTTCCTCCTCTGTCAGCCAGTGTTTTTGTGCGAACGGGGAAGCGCTGTTCGCGGTGTAGAATTCAAATGGATGGTCTCTGTCAAATTCAACAGCATCCTGAATTGCCGCATGCAACGCATAGAGGGAAGCATCTTTTTCAATTTCAATCACACGAATGCATTCGTCTTCGAGATATCTTCCAAAGACACATTTAACTGTCAATGTAAAAATCATAGCGCACCTTATTGGTTAGTCGAGAAAAAGCCCATGTTGTCTTACCTTCATATTTTGCAGACCATATGAATATTGAACCGGAAAACAATAAATTTCCATAATGTACGGTCCGCATAAGGTTAGTAATATAGCAAGGCAAAGTCTCTTTGCGAATTACAAGTTTTATCCTTGACTTTTACTAAAAAAGAGTAATTTTTCTTTATTAGATTTATTACGCTTAACCAGCCCGAACACTTTGTCCGGATATTTTAATTTCAGGAGTCGTATTATGCCCTTTGAACACGGGACTTTTGCCGTAACCATGTTTGTACTGCCGGAATATTTGCCGGAGTTTTTTGTGAAAATGTATCCCC
>JBAYCO010000336.1:0-5135 GCA_041668685.1 Victivallaceae bacterium
AATTCCGTATACGTTCGAGTTCAACTTCTTTTTTACGCAACTGTTGTTCCGCCATTGCAAGTTCATACCGGTAAGATTCAGCCAGTTCCCGTTCGGCTTTTTGCCGCTGTTTTTCCTTCCACGCGGCAAAACCCCAATACGGTGCGCTTTTTTTCATACGGAGCTGGTTCCGTGTCATGTGAATACTCCATTCGATATCGCCAAGCATCGCGTCAATCTCGAAACAAAAAAGTTCGGTATTGCCGGATTCGATCTCAATACCAGCGTGAATAGCGCGTAATTTGGACAGATCGCCGAGTTGATAAGCCTCTTGGATGGAAAACCACAAACGCCGAGTTTTCGCATCGTGTTCCCCGATTTTATCCGGATGATAACGAAGGCATAATTCGCGGTAGAGCTTTTTCAAAGCTTTATCATCATCTCTGGAACGGCTTTCTTTTGCCGGAAAGGCATCACCAAATAAGCGGTCGAAAATTGATCTGGCTCCTTTGCCGAACATGTCTTCAATGTCATCGGCAAAATCGGCAAAGTCATCTTCGAATTCATCCTCCTCGGAAAAACATTCGTCATCATCGTAGTCGGCATCTTCTTCCGTAATCCCGTCGGCTTCATCGCATTCCCGGCAATACTGCTCGAATTCTTCATCCATGCGACGCTGTTCCTCCTGAAATTCCAGAATTTCGTTTTCCAGTACCGCCCAGAAATCCGTTTCTGGGGAGACTTTGCTTTCTAGGTAAGCGCAATAATTTCCCTGGGACATCCCTTCTTCCCGTGCCATATAACGCAGTTTTTCGTAGCGCGACTGCGCTAAGCTGATTTGTTCTGCCAATTCCCGCAGCCGGGTTTGTTCCGCTCCGAAACGCCGGGCTATAAATTTCTGGAATTCCGGTTCATCTTTTTCATTATACTGTTCCAACTGGGTTTCGATTTTCTCAAGGACTTTTTTACGACGTTTATATACCTTGAGCAAGTCCTTGCGGATTTTCGCGGTATCCAGCGGAATCAATGCGTGACAGGTCGTTTTCGATATCCGGCGGGAGTATTTCCCGGGAGATTTCCTTGTTTTCTTTCTGACTTTCGTGTTTGGCCGTTTGTGTTTTTTCTTTCTGCTCATTTCAACTGTACATATTTTTTAACGGGTTGTCGGCTTGCTCATAAACTCTTTTCCCAAGCGGCTGATCGTAGCTCATTTTCCCGGCCATTTTTCATGCACGTCCACTGTCAATAAAGCACAATGCCTTTGCTTCCTTAAGAGTGATTCCTTTCTATAAAACAATAATCGTAAAGCGCAGCCGGGATTGGCTGAGATAAAATTCCATGCATTTCATTTTTTAGATACTCCAAGCGCCTGAACAGATTGCTGCATTCATCGCTTATTTTTAGAGTAAAGTGAAGATCTTTTATAAGAATTTCTATCTCATCTTTGAGTTTTCTGTATTCTAAATCTTGATGTCTTTTATTAAAATTACTCTCAATGAAATTATGGATTGGGGGCCAACTGTTTTCTATTTTTTTTGTCGTATAAATAAATGGAATGTGAGCTACTAAATTCAATGGTACCGGAAGCATTTGTGGACGAGGTCTCCCTTCACACATATAATACGGATCAATATCTGCAATTACTAATGCTTCTTCATTTTTATCTAATGGGTTGCCATGAGGAGAGATTAGAATTCCTGGAGCAAATCCACAATAAGGTGTATGCATATAAGAATTATTTTCGAATGTAGAGCCATTCCCGATAAAACAACTGCCTCCATGAGGAGCCGCTTTGCATTTTTTTTCTGAGCTTATTCCATTACAAAAAACAGTACACAAACCTGCTGCAAGAAAATTTGCTTTTCCCATAGCATGAAAATCGGATGCACGAGTTGTAGCTGCGGGGATAAATAAAATTGTTCTCCGTGGTTCAGGCTTGAATTCTTTGTTTTTATCAACAGGATTAGAGGAAAGCCCAACAGCATCTGCAAAGTTTTTTAGATCTGTTACTACAACTTTTTCTAAATATGTATTTAAATCACCACCTGGTGGATATAAAAAATGTTTTGCAAAAAGGTTATAGTGAGCTCGTGTTATAGCATTTATATTGGCGGGAGAAGTAGCCATAAAAATTTCCGAACATATTAATTCCAACACAAATTGACCACAATGATTGTTTTCTATAAAAAGAGGTCTGATTTCATCATCATATGGACAAAAATCTTCCTTCAAAGCTACTGCCGGATATTTTTTTAAACGAACATTCGTAACTCCATCTTTAGAAATTATACATAGAGGTGAGCCATATGGAGTTTTGAACAATGACTCACCTAATTCAAAGTTAATCTTAAGCGAATCATAGATCGATGTATCATTAGGATTGCGAAATGTCCCAGCCCAAATTAGCAGTTTTGATTTTAATGTAGCAAGCCTTTCAATTAAATAGGCTATTGTTTGAGGGCGTATGGAATATTCAGGTAAAAGGAGTAAGTCAACATTAAAACACTTGCAAATTTCAAGTGCCTTATTTAACAATCTTTTCGATTTTTCTTCCTGAAAGTCAGCGTCATCTTTTTTTATCTTATACTCTTCAGATTTTACTTTTTCATCATTTTCGATAATATGGAAGTATGATGTCCATCCAACATCAAATTGGCATAGAGCAACTCTTATGTGGCGTTCATCTCTCACTGCTCTTTGGCTCCATAATTCCTTTTGCTTGTTCCATAGATGAGAGTTCCTGAATTCAAGAGTTGAATGAGTTAAGAAGTGTTCTGAGGATTTTATATCTCCAGTCTTTGTTGAATACGATTTTTCATTCACAGATGTTGGTACAGATATGGAGCTTTCTATTGTATGCAATTGATCTATCGAAGAGGTGGTACAAGATGAGAAACTTCTGTTCTCATTGTTATTTACAGGTTGTTCTTCGCATTCTTCTATACTCGGCTTGTAAGCATGATTTTTAAAAACACTTTCATCGACGATTGATATATAATCTGCTAAAGATTGACTGATACATGAAATTCCAAGAAATTGATCTTCATTCCAACTTTCTGTCCAGAAATAAGTAAGAACATTTCCTGTTTGAATATGCTCAACTTTATCATCTCCACGCAAAGTAGTAAACGATAGCTGCCCATGATTTAATACCATTGATTGTTTTTTTGCATTAACAATCTCGCGTTGTTGATTGGCCGGATTACTTCCCTTATTTTCATATTGCTTGATACCAACTATATCTTCAATTGTAATAAGAAGGTTAATAAAATCATAATATTCTCCATTAAGCTCACTGGGATCACCAAAATTATAGTCGTCTTGGCTTGATTCTTGTTGATAACACCTGGAAAAAGGAGCCAAAAAACACTCTTCTTTTTTTTCTTTATTTTCCTCGTCCTCATTTTTTAACCATCCCTTATGGAGGATAACAATGAAGCCCAAAATACATAATCCCTGAGGCGTGATCGTATCTATTGATTCCTTTCTTTTTCTTATATTATCAAATTGTTGGATTAGCTGTTTTAACCTCTCACCGTTTTCACAGCAGTCATCAGCTTCAGATAAAAACCAAACTGACTCAAATAGACTGAATTTATTTTATTATAAATTTCTTCATTATTCTGAACAAAAAACGATATGTCGTCGATTTGTTCCGTAAATGCTTCGTAAATAAATTGTTGCAAGAAAACTTTTACAGCATATGCACTAAAGATTGTAGATAAGTATTTAGTTTCCCCATCGGTTACTTTCAAAGAAGAAGTCAGTCCATCCATTAAGGTTGCTAATGCCATCCATGCTTTTACTGCTTTTCTTTTAGTTTTATGAAAAATAGTATAAGATGGTAATGACTTCATTTGTGGTTTTATTGATTTAATCAGAGTACGCAATGTTTCATCTGAATGCAAAAAATTCGGTGTGATTTTGCAGAAAGCAGCCAGAGGAAAGCCGATAGAGTTTTCCATAATTCCTGCATTATTTAAATCGTTAACAGCCCGAAATAAAGAATCATGAAACTTAAAGCCTAAGACACTGATTAACTGAAATGCCTTATTATTGTCTGTATTTTCTTTTTCTATTTTTTCAAATTTATCTATCAATTCAAAAAAACGCTTTATTCTAGAAGGAATAACAGGTGCCTGGGATTTAGGAAATTTCCAGTAATAACTACCAGAAAGAAGATACGTGGAATACCATGCCAGGAAGTTATGACTCCAGTTTTCTTTCTCACTGTTGTCACAAACAGATGGAGCTTTTATCTTTGACAGAAGATCTTTGCCGTCTGGAATTGAAAGACCTACATAGTTTAAAATCGCACATCCAATCTTCCAAATAGAATTCTCAAAAGCAGGGATCTCAACGATTTTATTACCGCCATCCTTATAAGCCGTATAGTGAGGTTTAGAGGATTTCCATGATATAAGGTAATAGTGATTTTCTTTTTTTATAATGTTATCACTTGAAAGAACTACATGATTCAGATCATTGCCTATTGGATATAAATCCTTAAATATTGAATTCATTAACTTTAATTTATCTATATTAGAATTCGCCTTATTTTCTCCACATAAGAACAAACCGTAATCTGATACTTTAGCCGAGTATATTGCCAATTGGCAGATTGGCGCATCTTGAGAAACAAAAGGTAAATTAACAGGAAAAATACAATCACTTAGGCTTTCTTGCTGGCAAGGAAGTATTACTTTAACTTGCTCTATCTTTTCAGAAGAAAAACATAACCCTATGATAAACTTATCTTCAATATCCGGAGGTGATGGCAACAACTTTATTGATGTAGTGTTACTCCCTTGGGTCATTTCATGACAGAGAAGGGCCTTCCTTTTTGCTAATTCAACAAATTGCCCATCTTCTGGAACTGTTGACGCAAAAGTTGATAGTGCAGCAAAAAGTTGATCAGAAGTAGGAGAAATAGATATACTTGAATTTTCTAAAAGCAAAGACATAACTTGACCAAACTCCGTTTGAGAAAGGTCTTCAAAATTATCGGCTTTTAACTCCTGTTTGCGCGACAAAGAATTGATAATCTTATGAAAAGAAATGATTTCATGCCGCCTAGGCCCAATACTGCTCATTTAACGCTTGAATATTGAAATAATGCTGCTATATTATTTGCAACCCTAACTCAAGGAGGTTGC
>JBAYCO010000337.1:0-5132 GCA_041668685.1 Victivallaceae bacterium
CGGACATATTTTTAGGAGTTTAAAATGATTGGACTTTCAACTTCATGGAACGCCTGGAGAAACCATAGCGGGCAGGATATTATCAAGGAAATAGTTGCAATCGGTTTTACTGACATAGAATTGAACTATCATATAACAGAAAAAGAAATAACAGAAATCTCAAAGTTGGTAAAAAACCGACAAATTAATGTTACAAGCTTGCATAACTTTTGTCCCGTCCCGGACAGCTTCGGCAAAGAGAAAGGTTCTGGTGATTTATTTTTATTGTCGTCGTTGAATAAAAAAGAAAGAATACAGGCAGTCTGTCATACCAAAATAACAATTGATTATGCAAAACAATTAAATGCTAAGGCTGTAGTGTTGCATCTCGGAAAAGTATGCGTCAAAAAGGGGAGCAAAAGTCTTATCAATGCCATGTTTATTGAACCCCAAAGTAAAAATCATTGTGATGAACTTCGACGTGAACTGGTAAATGAACGCGAACAAAACCGCAAAGGACATATGGATGCCGTTTTGCAGAGTCTTGAAGAACTTAATAGATATGCCCGGTCCCTTGATATTAAACTCGGTATTGAAAATAAGTTTTTTTTTGAAGATATACCTAGCATAAATGAGATTGGAGAAATTCTAGCGACTTTTTGCGAAGGTAATATTTTTTACTGGCATGATTCAGGTCATGCACAAATGTTGGAAAATTTAGGATTTTTGCATCACGAAGATTTTTTAAAGAGATATGCGGATAGACTGATAGGAACACATCTCCATGATATGATTGATTATCAAGACCATCAGGCTCCTGGAACCGGAAACATTAATTTCTCAATGTTAAAGAAATACTTGAAGCCGGAAGTTATCAAAATTATGGAAATAAATGGGCTTGTCAGCCGAGAAAAAGTTATATCCGGATATAACTTTTTACGTAACATGGGAATATAATCGATAATAATTTATTTCAACTGGGAAATAACAGGATTGAAATCTTGTGTGACTTATGTTGTAACTTCCGGAAAAATGCGTTGTGCCGCTTTGGCATTATTTTTCTTTTAACGCCCCGGCGGTTATGTAGACGCCTTTGGCTCCGGTGAAATATTTTTTCAGGACGGCATTGACTCCCGGCAGGTCCAGTTTCCGGATTATTTCGGGCGCTGACCAGGGCTTTTTATAACCGTTGCCGTAAAATTCCTCAAGCGCCGAACTGAATAACAAGGAGCTGTTATTGCTCATCTGGGACGCGTAATTGAACAGTACTTTTGCCCGGGCTGAGGAAAATTCCTCTTCGCTCAGGCCGCTTTCGGCAAGACGTTTGCGTTCCCTGGTCAGGAGTTTAATTACCTGCGGAACGGATTTACGGCTGGTGCCTGCGTAAAAAGCGGCGAAGCCGGGACAAAGCCCGTAGCCGAACATTGCTCCGGCGCTATAGGCGAGTCCTTTGTCTTCGCGGATATTTTTGAACAGTTTCGAAGACAGGCCGTTGAGCGCCTGCTGGAGTATTTCAAAGGCAAAACGGTCTGAAGACATGTAATCGCAGGTGGGAACAGCGTAAACGACCCTGATCTGTTCGCGGGGCAGTTCGATTGCGGCTTTAATATCCCGGCCCGGAAAAACCGGCGGCTGGGGTAACTGCCATTTGGCGTCATGATTCCATGGAACGGCCTGATCAAGTCTTGCGGCGACGGCTTGCGCGTCCGTTTCGCTGATGTCTCCGGCAATGCCGATAACGGTTTTGGCTGGGCGGAATAGTTTGCTGTAGAATTCTTTCAGGTCTTCTATAGTAATGCCGCTGACGGATTCCTGGCTGCCGTCACGGGGGAGGGCATGCGGGTGGCCGCGGTAAAGCAGTTCATACATCTTATCGACCGCGGCGCCGCCGGGGTCCTGAGCTCTGGTTTTGAGCACTTGCAGCGTATTGTGTTGTTCGCGGGCGAACTGCTTGGGTCGGAAAGCAGGTTCCGACAATACGGATTCGAGCAATTTTACTGCGGCGCCGATCTTATTTTTCATACAGTTGAGTTTTATATAAAACGTATTAGTGCCGGAGTTTATATCCAGATCGATGGCATTGTCGTTTATGACGGCGTTAAATGTTTCTTCGCTGTATTTTTTAGTGCCGGTGGCCAGGAGCTTTGCCGCCAGACGCGATATTCCGGCATTTTCAGGAGTTTCCATGATATTGCCGCCGAGTGTTACAAGGCAAATGTCAATTAGTGGAAAACTCCTGTCGGGTATGCATATCAGCTTAGCTTTTGAGCCCAAAACGGTTTTTTCCGCGTTTTTTTCTTTTGCTCCCCGTTTCCTGTCCTTTTTCCTGGCGGATTTCTGCGGGGATACCTGCCTGACAATATTTAATTGCCTGCTGTCGAAATATTTATTCGCGACTTCTATAATATCGTCTTTAGTAACCTGTTTCAGAAGCTGAATATAATGATCGGCCATTCCGGGGTCGCCGTAAGCCAATACGGCATTTCCAATGAGTCCGGCTATAGTTTTGTTGGAACACAGTATCCTGACATAATCGGCGACATGGCGGTTCTTTTCCCGCTCAAGCTCCTTGGCGCTGACGCCTTCCCGGCAGAAACTTCGCAGTTCATCCAGCAGGGTTTTTTCCAGAGCCGGGAGTTTATCCGGGGTAGTGGTTGCGGAAATAGCTGAAACCCCGCTGAAGTTGGGGGCGTAAGTGAATGCCCCGACGCCAATAGCCAGTTCTTTTTCGTTTTCCAGGCTTTTGACCAGTCGGGCGCTGCCGCCTTGTCCCAGGATGGCGGCGATCAGGTCAAGCGCGGGAATGTCCGGATGAGTAACCGCCGGGATTCTGGCGGCTACCGCGAACCTGGTGAGCGGATCCTCGAAAAAACAGGTGTTGGAACGTCGGCTCAGTTGAACCGGTTCTTCCGGCAGAGGCGGTTCGTAGATATTGCCGTGACGCCATGGAGATAAGAGTTTGTCGAAGATTTCCAGGACGCGGGGCGCTTCGATGTCGCCGGAGATTACGAAAAAAGTGCGTTCCGGCGAATAACGCCGCTGGTAATAACTGTACATCAGGTCGCGGCTGACTTCTTCGATCTTTTCGTGGTAGCCGATAATCGGATGACGTACCGGATGCCTTTGGAAAACGGTTTTCCACAAATTTTCACCGAGCATATATTCGGGACGGTCGCGCACCATATCGCGTTCCCGCAGGATAACGTCTTTTTCAGACAGGAATTTCGTTTTCGGGAATTCCGGGGAACTGATCATTTTAGCCAGGATATCTATTCCGGCTAAAGCATGTTCGGACGGCAGGTTCAGATAATACACGGTATGGTCATAAGAAGTGTAGGCGTTGGCGCTGCCGCCGAGGCGGTTGACGGTGTTTGCGGCTTCCTGGCCGGGGTAGCCGTCGCATCCCTGAAACAACATATGTTCGAGGAAATGCGACAGGCCGCAGCCCAGGAAATCCGCTTCGTGAACGCTGCCGGTGGCGACAAAACATTGGATAGAAACGGTAGGCGCGTCATGTTTGGAATTTACGAAGATACGCAAACCGTTATCGAGGGAATAAGTCTTGACGCAGGAAAAGTAATCCCCGTTGAATTTTCTGCTGGTAAGTCTAGTCAATTTTGGGAACCTTTATTTTGTGTCTGTCGGGTACGGCCGGAGCGGAGTGCGCAGGTTTAAACAAATCGAAATCGGTGTTAAAATCCTCGATGGAGTCTTTCGGGCTTGCTCCCAGTACTTTTTTTTCAATTAGGGCGAATACGATATTGCCGATATCCGAAGCGTTGCTTATGCCCCAGGATTTAAAAATATTTTCATAGAATATACTGTATTCCAGCATTGCGAATTCTGAGATTCCGGCAAGAAGTTCTCCGGCGCCGACATGGCCGCCGCTTTCGCTTTTCCCAACCGTATACTGGACGGCGGCGTTGACGAATTTATAGGCGTCTTTGTGATAACGTTTTTCCCGGTTTATTATTGAATCAATTACTTTTTGCAGTTCGTCATTCAGCATATGTTATATTAAAATTGTTAAAGTTTGCGTTTATTTCAGGCTTACTATAATTGGTTACGCGGTCAGAAACAAGTCCCCGATATTTCGTTTGGCGTAAAAATTGCTAAAAAGCCGTAGCGAAAGTTTCAGCGTTTTTCCGGGCTTCGGCAATGGATTTTGCGCGTTTTTCAGGGGAAGCCATGGTATTGTCGATGCGGATTTCTTTCAAATCTTTAAAGCCGATGAAGCGGAGCCATTCTTGCATATACGGTTTTTGCAGGTCAAAATCCCTGTAGGGCGGTTCCGTATAACAACCGCCGCAGGCGTAAATTATTACGGCCGGTTTCCCGGTTACCATTCCGGTGTAGCCGTTTTTATTGACTTTGAACGCCAGGCGGGGCTGGGTTATCAGGTCGATATAGTGTTTGAGTTTATACGGGATGGAAAAGTTCCACATCGGCACGCTGAGCAAGTATTTATCACCCGAATTGAACTCGTTGAAAAGCTTTTCGATTACCGACCAGCGCGCCTGTTCCTCTTCCGAAAAATCTTCTCCGGCGAATATTTTGAATTTGGCATTTATCGCGAATTCATCGTATTCCGGCATGTCCAGTGTCCACAAATCAATAGTGGTGACTTCGCTGTCAGGGTTTGAGAGCTTATAGGCTTTGATGAATTTTCCGGCGATTCTCCCGGATACGGAGCGCGTTTTCCGCGGGGAACATGCGATATGGATTAATTTTCCGCCTTTCATATTTTACCTCAAATATATAATATCCTATCATTATCATCCCATAACTTATCAGTATCAAGTTATTTTTACCTTATTTTGAGCTTGGTAAGTTTATTTTTCCGGATAACCAATTTCCCGTTTTACATCTATCGCCGCATTGTGCGTTTCCTGGAGATGGCGAGTGTCTCTGACCACTCACGAGTGGTCAGACCGAAACACGTTCAACGTTTACGGCTCGACAGAGTCTCGCCCTCAAATTTCGTATCTCCCGATTTTCTATGGGATGGTTCTGATATCCTATAGAACAGTAAAAACTCACATTTCGGGGTTCGTTCTGGTCAGTTCAGGGCCGTTAACTTTCCGGTTTTCCGTTTGATCTTTTGCTGACAAGTAGTCGCGAGTGCGGCCTCGCACCGCGACCTTTGCGCTCAG
>JBAYCO010000338.1:0-5116 GCA_041668685.1 Victivallaceae bacterium
ACCGCTTGAGTCATGAACGGAACAGACGTTAACTGGCCACCGACACAACCGGGACGGTTGTGCTACTATCACGTAAAGCAGCACATTCAGCCTCAGGAAAAGACTGAGCCATTACTTTATTTTACTTTTTCCGGCCTGATTTTCGGAAACAGGTCTTGACAAACCGCAAATAGTATGATATAGTATGGTATAGTACAATAATAACGGCCGCAGATGATATGAAAAAAGAAAAAAGACAACCTAATTACCTTACCGCCCGTGAGTCCATACTGGAAATGATACGGAAAGAACATTACCAGCCGGGCGAAGCCATACCTTCAGTAACCAAACTGGCGCAAAGTTTGAAAACAGCGCGGATATCAATCCAGCAGGCGGTAAAAATACTGGCGCAGGAAGGAATACTGAATAATATTCCCGGCAGCGGCTGTTATGTCAAGAAACTTCCCGCCGCCGATTCAAATGTACAGCAACAGCCCCATGACGAAATGGAACAAAATAATTACCTGGCCGGTCCCGGCTCCAGGACTTTCCGGAAAACAATAAAAATAGGAATTCTCTCAGAACTTGTATTGTATTCAGCTCAATGGGAAAAAATTTTTTCCGACTATATGGGGAGACATGAAGATATTACTATTGAACTCGTTCCGATTGATAATTTCTTCGCTTTGTTTGACCGCCGCACGCTCCAGAAAATTGATATGCTGCAGTTACCGGCTTTTCTATTGCCGGCTTTTGCAAACTCCGGGTGCCTGCTGCCGCTGGAAGAGGCCGGGGAATTAAAATTGTCTGAAGATGAATTTTTCAGCGGTTTCCTGGGCAGCACAGCCTATCAGGACAAAACCTACGGAGTACCGGTGATAGGTGCGGCAGTCTGCCAGTTTTACAACAAAAATTATGAACACCTTGTAAAAAACCTGTTTCCGCTGGAAGGTTTCTGGCAATACATGGAAAAACTTGAATTTCTGTCGGAACAAGCTGATTTTTCCGGTTTAAAATCCCTGCTCATAAATTCCAACTCTTTATTCATATTTTTCCTTGCCGTAAAAGCCAAGATGATTCCGTCCTATGATGAAATGAAAACCTTTGACGATCCCGCTTATCTGGAATTCATCCGGAGATTCGAAAAGTATTTTACCGCTGAAAAGATTTTCTGTCCGGGCATCGATGTTCACTCCGGTTACGGTATAAAGGAATTCTCAAAAGGCGAAGCGCCGATCCTGATGGGGAATACCTGCTGGATATCTGAAATTCACAGCCAATGCCCTTTTGAATGGGGCGTAATTCCGCAAAGCGTCGAAGCCGAAGGCGCTGTCCAGATCGCCACCAACCTGAACGCGATTTCCGCATTCACTTCATATCCGGAAGAATGTCTGGATATCCTGAAATACCTCGCAAGCTGCGAACCGCAGCGATTCCTGGCTGAAAACGGCCGGATCGTAGCCAACCGCGAAGCCTGCGCTTCACTCCGGGCTCCCGGATTGGATGAACCGTCACGCAGCAACATTCTGCTTTCGCTGGAACGCGGCAGGATGATCAGCACCACGGATATCCATATCGACGAGTATATCAGCATGATAATAAATCCTGAAATGAAAAAGTGGCAGCGCGGCCAGTTTTCGGCAGCGGAATTCATTGCCGGCCTGAAACGGAAAACCAGGTTCTATTACCGGGGGAAACAGTTGCGGGAAGCCACGCACGAAAGTTTGGAATTAACTGATAAACTAACAGAAAATCAATTGAAAGGAGGCGTTTTTGACTACAGCAGAAAAAGTATCGAATTAGCAGGTTCATAACAGAATAACTCTATTGATAACGGAGGCAAAGACAATGAAATCAGAAAAAAACGGAATAAACAGCATTTTCACACTCATCGAATTGCTCGTTGTGATCGCGATCATAGCGATCCTCGCCAGTATGCTGCTCCCTGCGTTGAACAAGGCACGCGATAAGGCTAAACAATTAACATGCCTTAATAACGTAAAGCAAATGGGTAACGGAATAATGGGCTATATTCCTGATTACGAAGGTTATTTCCCTGTTAAGCACAAGGCCGGGGGCGGTTACGGCTCCTGTTGGTACGAAACTCTGGCCCCATATGTCAACGTGATTTATTCCAGAGGCGGCGATTCGGATTATAAAAGTATTTACACCTGCCCCATTGACACTGAAGCCAGAGCGGAAGCGCGCTCCAAAGTCAGTTATTCCATAAATCAGGGTTTGAGCGTCTCTACTCAAGACGCCGGCTGCAACGGAATTGCCTGGACCGGCGGCTCGTTGAAAGCGAGCAGAATTCCTCAACCCTCGACAACAGTCTGCATGGCTGAATATTGGGGATACTACGGCTATCTGGGGCATGGCGCCAGCGCTTCCGTACAATACAGCAGTGTCGGCGGCGGCGGGAAAGGATATCATAACGGAACCGGAGGCGGCAATTACCTCATGTGCGACGGCCATGGCGAATTTGTGAAACGCCCGTGGTATCAACACACTTCCTGGGCATACAAAAGCTTTAAAGTAAACAAATAAGAAAAAATTAAATTCCACCTAACAGGTTCCGGCAAAACAGCCCGGTAGATACTGCATGCCGCAGTAACAAATATAATCGCGTAAATTATAAAAATACGGAGAATTCAAATGAATATTTTTAAATTGATATTGGGAATCGGCATAATTTCATTTTTCCTGGTTATGCCCCGCGTATCCGCTGCGGTAACTTTGAAAGACAAAGGCTGGCTTACCGACAAAGATGAAAACAGCGACGGACGCGGCGACGGCGGCATACTTAACAGAACCTGCAAAGGCAGTTTGAATACGCGGGTACGCAGGATAAGCTTGAATCCGGGAGCAAAAACTTTTTTCCTCAACTATTTTACCTGCACCGATCCGCGCCATCTGAAAAAAGGTCGGCAGTGTCACAGTTCCTGGCAGGGAGCTTCCCTGGGATTATACCCGGGAGGATGGTATTCCCAGGGGTTTATGGATGTTATGGTCAACGGCCTGTCCCTGAACAACTACCTGCCGGAAATCAGTTCGGAACAGAGTCAGAAGGAAGCCGTTGCCCGTTATTGCTGGGAAACCCCGGAAGCAAAAATCAAACTGGAATTCAAGGTAAGGGAAAATCTGGATTACTTATTTCTGAAAGTAAATATAATCCCCAAAAAGAAAATTTTTTCGATTAAGACGAAATTCATTTGTTTCCCTGGCTCCATGGCTCCGGGAAAACAGGAGCGTGACAGACGAATTGCAACCGCCGCCAGAGAAGTCAAAAACGGCAGTAAAATAACTTTAAATAAAGATGAACCCTGGATTTTATATTACGACCAGATATGGGACCGGGCGAAAAAACCCGGTTGCAGCCCCTGCGCTCTTTTTTATCCGGTAATAGAAGCCCAAAAAGTAGAACTCGATATTCGCAATTATGAAGTTTTGACGTTTTTCACCTACCCAGTGGAAAGGCAGGAGTTTAATTACGTTATTTTTACGGATATCCCCAAAAGCAACCAGGAAGCCCTGGCATTTATGAAAGCCCGGACGTCTAAAGAAAAACAAAGTGAAAATTATCTCGCCGATAAGGTCAACGAATGGAACGGGCAGCTCAAGGCTTTAAGGAAAAAGCTGGAAGCGGACAGGAATTCCCTTGACGCAATGTCGGAAAAAATAGAAAAAATCAAAAAACGCGGTTCTTTCATGCCGGGCGAGGCTGAAAGTATCGATAATGAATTGCAGGAAAAATCGTTGAGATACTTTATTGATTAGGATGATAAAAATGAAGAATATTTTCTATAGCGCTCTTTTGTTGTTGTTTCTGGTAAACGCCAATATTCTAAAGGCATTGGAAGCAGTACCCGCAGAAAAATATTTCAACCCAACCGAGGAAGTAGTCACACCCCATATTAAATGGCTTAAACCTTATGCTTCCGGCAAAATAAAAGTCCTTTTTATCACTTACCGGAGCGGAGTAAGGGAAATGCTTGAAATAGCACAGAGAATGGATTTGGACTATAAAATATTCGCTTATGAATTTCCCGATAAACTTGTCCGGGAAGACAGAACCAATCCGATTGCCGGAACTTCTTTTCTCCAGGAAAAGGAAAGGCTGGAAAAACTTCTTGCTGGTAATTACGACCTGATAGTAATGGGAAATGTCGCCTGGAAGCAAATGCCGACGAACTGTCGTTTTATGATCCTGAAAAAACTTAAACAGGGAACCGGCCTCATGGGGATAATCCAGGATCGGGACAGCATTCTGGAACAGATTTTAAAAAGGATCGCCCTTTCAAAAGATACAAAAGCAAAGCGCGCAGATTTGAAACAACAACTGGCGTCACTTGCGTATCAGCAACTTCCGGTTTTTGCCGGAAACCCGGATATTGAAAGCTTTTTGCAGAAATTTACAGTCGGTTCATTTAAGCAAGGCAGGATTTGCCTTTTCGACTGGCCGGCCGGCGGCAAATGTTTCCGGGGCGCCTGGCATCCCCTCACCCCGCCTCTGAAAACTTCGGCTTTTAACGTTAACATGAACGATTACGACTACCATATGGCACTGCTCATCAAGCTTGCTTTATGGACCGCCGGAAAAGAACCATCCATCCGGATACGTACGGGCGGCCCGGCAACCGGGCTGGTCTTTAAACGCGCGGAACTGAACGGAGCAAGCGTAGATTTTCTGCCGGCTGCCGATCAGGCGGCGGACAGCGTCTGCCGCTTTGTATTGAGAGACAATGCGGGTAAAGAAACTTTATCCCTGAAAAAGAAATTCAAAATAAATCGCGGAGAAAATAAACTTTCATTCGCTTTAAAACCTGTTCCCCATGGAAAATATTTTGCTGACTTATGGGTTCAAAACGCCAAAGGCGCAATCGTTAACTTCGCTTCCATACCGGTTCAAGTCGATGCGTCTTCCTATATAAAGGAAATCGTCCTTGAAAAGGACTGTTTCCAGAAAAATGAAGAAGTAAAAGGAAAAATAATTCTGCAAAATCCCGTTTCCGGACAAAAACTAAAAATTTATAAGGCAGACAATTTCGGCAGAATTACCGCGGAAACGGAAATCCCTGTATCCGGGCCTGAAACCGCCTTCAGCCTGAAAGCTCCTCCCGCAATAAGCATCGTTCAA
>JBAYCO010000339.1:0-5113 GCA_041668685.1 Victivallaceae bacterium
ATGCAGAGTTTCCCGGTGTAGCCACGGCTGTCCCTAGCCGTGCGGGGCTAAAGGTTGGATGGCGGAAGATTTTGCAGAACAATTTATGGAAATGGTAAAACCGAAAAACTATGACCCCGCCCAAAGGACGGGGTTTTACAGAATAAAATAAACAAGCACGTTCCAAAGACATGGCTTTATAAACGGTTCATCGCTTACGGTGTTGCGGTCTGCGGTATAAGCTATGTAACCGGCGTTTTAGATATCAAATGTTCCGCAGCAAACCGGTCATGGGGACGAAGCGAACCGGGATATTCGGGGTTATCTTTGTCCCTTCCGTCGTCTTCTCTACTACATACAGGATTTGTACTTCATTGGCTCCCCCGACCGGAATTACCATTCTGCCGCCGGTTTTCAACTGGGAAACCAGCGTTTCCGGAATTGCCGCCGCCGCTGCGGTTGTCACAATACCGTCAAACGGGGCTTCCTCCGGCCAGCCGTTAGCGCCGTCAAAAAGCCGGCAATGTATGTTTTTGTAAGGTTTGAGGCGGCGTTCGGCTTCACGGAAAAGCGGCTCTATTATTTCGACCGTATAAACTTCACCGACAATCTCCGCCAATACCGCCGCCTGATACCCGGAACCGGTCCCGACTTCAAGTATCCGGTATTCCGGCCGCGGCGCAAGCAATTCCGTCATCAGGGCGACAATATAAGGCTGGGATATCGTCTGCCCGTATCCAACCGGAAGCGGATAGTCGCAGTAGGCTTGTCCTATAAGATTTTCCGGCAGGAACTTATGGCGCGGAACTTTGCGCATGGCCCGCAGGACATCCGGATTTTTAACGCCGCGGTTTTCAATCTGGAACCGCACCATGTCTTTCCGTTCTTTCATAAGCCCCTCCCCAAACGCGTTATAATTTATTATAACGCCGTTGCCGCCTTAACGCAAATATACAGGACCGCTTTATTGTCCAACTCACATTTCGGGGTTCGTTCCGGTCAGTTCAGAGCCGTTAACTTTCCGGTTTTCCGTTTGATCTTTTGCTGACAAGTCGCGAGTGCGGCCTCGCACCGCGACCTTTGCGCTCAGTATGGCCAGACGACTCAGCCCGGCGGACGTCTTTGTCGCGGAGCAGGCTGCTCCTGCGACTACCGGTTTGCGAATATTTCATTGCTTGAAGATACGAAATTTGTGGAGGGCGAGACTCTGTCGAGCCGTAGACGTTGAACGTGTTTCGGCTCGTGAGGACACTCGCCCCAGGAAACGCACAATGCGGCGATAGATGTAAAACGGGAAATGGGGTATTCGGAAAAATAAACTTCCCAAGCTCAAAATAAGGCAAAAACAACTTGATACTGATAAGTTATGGGATGACAATGACATTATTCTATAGTCGCACCCACCCTCAGTATTTTTATCCCGTTCGCGATCTTCTATATGAAAGAAGGCTTGAAATGGAATTATCTTTGGGCCGGGTTGTGCCTGACCGGGGCGGTATATTTCATTTTTAAACGGTAAAGCAGAATCTTTATTTGTATTTCCCGTTCCCTGCACAGTATTTTTTTGCAATGATTTATTGAAAAGCGTTTGACAAAGTCGCGTTGAGAGTGTCAATTTCACTTTGTTAATCTTCTAAACAAAGTAACAATATTCAACCCGGAATTCAAGGAGCATACTTATGAGCGTTCCGTTCAAAATTGATTTAAGCGGCAAAGTCGCGGTAGTAACCGGCGGCGGCGGTATTTTATGCGGCTGCATGGCCAAAGCTCTGGCCGAATGCGGCGCGAAAGTCGCGATTCTCGACCTGCGTAAGGAAAACGCCGACAAAGTCGCATCTGAAATCACTGCCGCAGGCGGGGAAGCCATGGGCGTAGCCGCCAACGTACTGGAATACGACAGCCTGCGCGAAGCCGAAAAAACCGTCCGCGAAGCCTACGGTCCCTGTAACATCCTGATCAACGGCGCCGGCGGCAACCACCCGAAAGGCACCACCTCGAAAGAATATCTTTTCAAAGAAGACCTGAAGGAAAAAGTCGAAGGACTGACAACTTTCTTTGACCTCGATCCCGCCGGAGTCGGTTTTGTTTTTAATCTCAACTTTCTGGGCACGCTGCTCCCGACCCAGGTTTTCTGCCGGAATATGGCCGAAAAAGACGGCGGCGTAATCATCAATATTTCCTCCATGAACGCCTTTACCCCGCTGACCAAAATTCCCGCTTACAGCGGCGCGAAAGCGGCAATCAGTAACTTCACGGCCTGGCTGGCGGTTCACATGTCCAAGGTAAATATCCGCGTCAACGCTATTGCGCCAGGATTTTTCCTGACCGACCAGAACCGCGCCCTCCTGACCAATGCGGACGGTTCCCTGACCGCGCGCGGCAAAACCATTATTTCCCAGACCCCGATGGGCAAATTCGGCGATCCGGAAGACCTGCTCGGCACCTTGCTGTGGCTGGTTGACAACAAAGCCGCCGGTTTCGTCAATGGTACGGTAATTCCGGTTGACGGCGCTTTCTCCGCCTTCTCCGGAGTGTAAAGTAGCGCCAGGAGCAGCCTCGCTCCGGCGTGAAGTCTATAGTTTTTTGTCGCGGAGCAAGGTTGCTCTCGCGACTGAAAACATCATAAAAAATCAAAGCAGTTTGCGATTTTCGGGCGCAAGCTGCTTTTTTTCTATCCTGACGTTGTCGAAATATGCGACTCCCGGAGGCCAGTAAACGTAAATACGGACTTTCATTTTGCTGGTTTGCGGCATACGTTTCGTCGGGGAGAAATCTATGGAAAAAGTCTTCCATTTATCGGCTTCGCTTTTTTCCGGGTTTAAGCGGGTCTGGTAACAGTCCGTCAGTTGTTTGCGGCGCGGGTGCATCATAAAACCTTTTATCCAGACAAACATACCGCATTTGCCTTTGACGTCAACACTCAAAGTATAGGTCTGTCCGGGCTCGACGTCGATAAGGTCGGAATCCAGCACCGCCCCCTCATAAGCGCCAATAGAAGCCAATTTGTTTTTCGGAATGGTTGCGGCGGGAGCTTTGGCGCCGGGATTTTTTTTGAGCTGTTGCTTCCAAGCCAAAGCCTGTTTACGGTCAACCCGCGAATCCAGTTTCAGCACCCTGCCCCGGCCTTTTTCCGTTACCCAGAAACTCGTAAGGTTGTCTGTCTTTTCCCATTTTTCAGCGCCGTCTTTTCCGGCGTCGAAATTGCCGTCAGGCAATAAATTCTCCCCGGCAAAAAGACTTACACTAATAAACAACAGTATAACAATTAACATACCATTCCTCCCTACTCTTCGGCGGCCAGGGCTTTGAAATAACCGCTGACGCAGTCCCGGTATTCTTCCGGGACTTTTTCTTTTTGCTGGTGTTTGACCGTAAAATTCTGCATTTTCCGCTGACGTACTTTTTCCTGATTGGCGTTTATGCTTAAAGTCAGAGCGGTTTTGGCATTGCGCAGCGCTTCGCTGATTTCCTTTTTCAACTGTCCGACTTCCGCGTCACTGCCTTTTGACTGCAAGCGTCTCAAATCGGCCATCTTATTCAAAGCTCTCCGCAAATCCCCGGTCGGCAACTGCCGCCGTCCCAATTGCCGCAGCAAAGCTTCCGCCCGCTGGCGCAGTTCCCCCTGGTTTCCGGCTAAACGCTGTTTTATTTCCGGGTCCTGGTCGGGCGTAACGCCGATCAGGCCTTCATCGCCCACACCGGACTGTTTACCGCCGCCGGAGGCTCCGCCCTGGGCGTCTTTGGACGTATCTTTAACCGTGCCTTTTTCGTATGGCGACTGGGTCAGCCGGGTCGGGGTTTTGCGCCCGCCCTTCCCGGTCGCGGTCTTTTCCACAAACTGCCCGGAAGATTTTCCGGAACGCCCCTCGCCGGATCGGCCGCCGACTTCGTTATTATTCGGCAGGACATTTCCGGTAATGCCCTTTGCCTGCATGCTGTCGATATTGCCGTCGCTCACTCCCCAGCCCAGCCCTTCGTCACTGGAATAACTGAATGAATTCGTCGAATCCTGGGTATCCTCGCCCATGTCGTCCTCGGTCTCGATCAAATCCCCGATGATGTCGGTCAGTTCGGCGGGCAGATCGGTAAGCGGAATATCCGGGGCTTCGCCGTTCTCCTCGGCGTTCCACTTTATAGAATCCTGATTATCCGCCAGCCAGCGGTCAAGATTGGCGGCAACCGCAACGGAACTGTCCATCGCGGTATTTTCGGCCAGCGTGGCAATTTCCTTGATTTTTTTCTTTTTCAGCGCGTCACCCGCTTTCTGGAGTTCCTCGTACATCTCAATAAACTCATCAGCCATCGCTGAATTGGAAAAATCCTGATTCTGCAATTTGGACAGATCATTGAACGCGGCTTTGAAAAATTTCGCCCAATCCAACTCCCGCGCCGCCAAGTCACCCAAAAGTTTTTCCTCCGCCTCGCTCCAGTCTTCCGGGGATTTCTTATCGATGGCTTCGGTATCGGTGATAATTTTCTTCTGCTCCTTCATGAATTTCTCCAGGTCATCACGGACATCACTGAGTTTATCGAAAAACTCTTTCTCCTGTTTTTCTTCCGCCAGCAGTTCTTTTTTTTCTTTCTCGGCGCTTTCCCCGGCAGCAAGCATGCCGAGCAAGGTTCTGATTTCCCGGATAAGAATGCTTTGGGAACGAATCAGCGAATTTACCTCTTCTTCCAGTTTTGGTTTCTTCCTGCTTGCGGCGAGCTGTTCGGAAGCTTTTATCAATTCTTCAGCGCTGCCGCCGGAAATTTTTCTGATACGCGGAGCAAAATCTTTTTTCAGTTTGTCCGCTTTGGAAGCGGCCGAAACCAGAATATTTTTAATGTCCTTCTGCCGGTCTACCAAATAATTTACTTCCCGGCGCCTGATCGTCCCGGCTCTGGCGGAAAGCCAGTTGCGAACGTCCTGCTGTTTTTCCATGGCCTTGAATAACAGCTCGTACATTCCGGAATAAACCGAGGCGCCCATATTCTCTTTTGCTTTCCTCACCAAGTCAACCACATGTATGGTCAAATTCGTTTCCGTGGTTCCCGTCTGTCCCGGAATCCTAAAATCGAGCGCCTGCGCCGAAACCTCCAGGACGGTTCCAGCCGAACATATTTCCGGGGTCAGTTTCAATATTAAAGCTTC
>JBAYCO010000340.1:0-5111 GCA_041668685.1 Victivallaceae bacterium
ACGCCGTTTGCCTCGGTGGTTTATTTCTCGCCGGACAATATGGTATTATCAACGGAAGATATGAGTTTTGCGGCTCTGCAAAACCTGCTTGACAAGTGCGCCCCGGCGAAAAACCTGTTCTATACCTTTAAAATAAAAGGCGTCTTCAAAAGCATGAAAACCCGTTCGGTTCCCCGCCAGAAAAAACCGTTTCCGCCTTTGGCGGAAGTAGTTAAGACGCAGCCGGTTTTTGCCATGAAAGATGTCAGTGGCACTATTGTCGGTTTTCGCTGCCCGGCGTACGTGAAAGGCGTCAATGTCGTTGGTTATCATCTGCATTTTATCAGCAGCGACCGCAAACAGGGCGGACACATTCTCGACTTTGAAATGCGGCAGGGAGCGATCATTGAAATAGACCGCTGCAATAAATTTTTCATGCTGCTGCCGAAGTCCGCCGCCGGGTTTCATAAAGCGGACTTGACAAAAGACCGGAGCCGTGAGCTTCACAAAGTCGAACATTAATAATGAAGCAGGAATCAGGGAACTCAGCCGAACAGGTAAAACACGACTTGTCCCGATTAGCGAAGCCGGAGGAGGTAGAGGGCAAAAAACGTTTTTTTAAAACGGCTCCGGGAAGCTATGGAGAAAAGGACGTATTTATCGCCGTTTCAAACGCCGGCCTCAGGAAAACCGCCAAACGCCACATGGAACTGAACTTTTTCGAACTTGAAAAGCTCCTGTCTTCGGAAATACACGAGCATCGCCTGACGGCTTTGTTCATCCTGACGCTGCGATTTGAAAAGGGCGACCCGAAACAGCAAAAATCAGTTCACGATTTTTATCTCGAACATCTTGACGCGGTAAACAATTGGGACTTGGTCGACTTGAGCGCGCATTACATTATCGGGGCGTTTCTGCTTGATAAAAAAGACCGCTCGGTTATTTACCGCCTGGCCGAAACCAATAATTTGTGGAAGGAGCGAATCGCGATAGTTTCAACTTTCGCGTTTATCAGGAATATGGATTTTGCCGACACCCTCAAACTGGCGAAAAAATTCATTTCACACCAACATGACCTGATCCATAAGGCCGCCGGTTGGATGTTGCGTGAGGTCGGCAAACGAAATTTCGAAATCGAAAATCATTTCCTGAAAGAGCATTACCGCAAAATGCCGCGCACAATGCTGCGCTACGCCATCGAAAAGTTTCCCGAAGAACTGCGTCAGAAATATTTGAACGGTGAAGTTCAGCCGTTTCATGGAAACGCTGAAGAACTATATTTTTAACGCGAGATGCCCGCGACTGACTTGACAAGTCGGTATAATTAAGTATCTTAAACCAACTTGAAATTAACAGCCGTTTTATCGCAAAAACAGGTGATGATTATGAAAGACAGCATTCTTGATTTATTGAGCAAAGACGCCCGCATAAGCGCCGCGGAGGTCGCCGTGCGCATAGGAGTGACGGAAGCGAAAGTAAATGAATTAATAAAGGAACTTGAAGCGGATAATATAATTAAGGGATATAAAGTTATTATTAACGAAGAAGCGCTTAATGAAAATATTGTCAGAGCCCTGATAGAAGTAAAGATAACGCCCGAACGCGGCGGCGGCTTTGACCGGGCGGCGAAGCGCATTTGCCGTTTTCCGGAAGTTACGGACTGTTATCTGATTTCCGGAGATTATGACCTAAGGCTGGAAGTGAAAGGCAACAGCCTTCGTGATGTCGCGGCATTCGTTTCCGAGAAACTGTCTACAATTGACGGCGTGATCTCAACCGCAACCCTGTTTTTGCTGAAAAAATATAAAGAATCCGGAAAAATACTGGAAGAAGAAGAAGAATATGAAAGACTCAAAATTTCCCCATAATAAAATAGCTGAGCATATCCGGAAAATCCCCAGGAGCGGTATCCGGGAATTTTTTGAACTGGTAATCGGCTGTGACGACGTTATTTCCCTGGGTGTCGGAGAACCTGATTTCGTAACTCCGTGGACGATCCGGGAAAGCGCTATTTATTCGCTTGACCAGGGACATACCAGCTATACCTCAAATCAGGGATTATTATCCCTGCGCAGGGAAATCTGCAATTATGTAAACAAGGACTTCGGGGTTGCGTATGTCCCGGAAACCGAATGCCTGGTAACGGTCGGCGTCAGCGAAGCGCTTGACCTGGCAATGCGGGCCCTGGTAAATCCCGGCGACGAAGTTATTTACAGTGAGCCCTGCTATGTTTCCTACGGGGCCGAAATTCAAATGGTGCATGGGGTTCCGGTGGTAATCGAGAATACGGCGGAAACGGAATTTTCATTGGATATCGAGCAGTTAAAAGCTAAAATTACCCCGAAAACCAAAATTTTAATGCTTAATTTCCCCTGCAACCCGACCGGCGCGACCCTTGACCTGCGGCAGTTGGAGGAAATCTCCCGGATTGCGGTAAAACATGATTTGATCGTTTTTACGGATGAAATTTATTCCGAATTAAGTTACGTGAAGCGACTGCCGACTATCGCGTCCTTTCCCGGCATGCGGGAAAGAACGGTATTTCTGCACGGTTTTTCCAAAGCCTTTGCCATGACCGGATTTCGGATCGGTTATGCCTGCGGCCCGGCTGAAATTATCGCGGCGATGAACAAAATCCACCAATATACGATCCTTTGCGCCCCGATCATGGCACAGGAAGCCGCGGAGGAAGCTTTGAAAAACGGCGCGGAACCAATGGAAAAAATGCGCCGCGAATATCAGCAGCGCCGCAATTTCATGGTTGGCGGCCTTAACAAAATCGGCTTAAAATGCATTAAGCCGAAAGGAGCTTTTTATCTTTTCCCGTCGATAAAAAGTACCGGGCTTACCTCAATGGATTTTGCGAAAAGGCTTCTGGATGAACAGAAAGTCGCCGTTGTTCCGGGAACCGCTTTCGGGAGTTGCGGAGAAGGCTATATCCGCTGCTGTTATGCGGCGTCATACGAAGAACTGGCCGAAGCTATGAAAAGAATCGAGACCTTTGTGGAAAATCTGAAAAAATAAATGCTGAAAGAATTTTTAAAGTATTATAAACCGCATTTCAGGTTATTTGTAATTGATATGGGAACAGCCGTTATCCTGGCTTTCTCCGGCGTCGCCATTCCGGCTATTACCTATAAAATTTTCAATGTCTACCTGAAAGACAGGCACTTGGAAATGATCTTTATAAGCCTGTCCGTCTGGGCGGTTTTGATTGTGCTGGAAACCCTTTGCGACTATGTGAATATAAGGTGGGGCCATACTCTCGGCGTACGTATGGAAGCGGATATGCGGCAGGATATGTTTGCGCATCTCCAGAAACTTTCGTTCAGCTATTTTGACCGGACCAAGACCGGACATATAATGTCGCGGATATCAAACGACCTGACGATGATCGCCGAAAGCGCCCATCACTGTCCCGAAGACTTCTTAATTTCAATTGTCACGATTCTCGGCGCTTTTGCCGTAATGATGTGTGTTAACCCGCTGCTTGGCGCAATTACTTTCATTCCGCTGCCGTTTATAATTTTTTGGGGAACAATATTCCAGTGCCGGATGAAAGAACGGTTCAGGGAAACCCGTAAAGCGGTCGCGAACGTCAACAGCGGCGTGGAAAATTCCATTCAGGGTATCCGGGAGGTCCAGTCTTATGTAAACGAAAATACTGAAATAGAAAAATTCCACATTGTAAACAAGAAATTTACGGACGCCAGGGAAAATGTTTTCGGTACGCTTGCCGGGTTTCATTCCGGAATAATGTTTCTGCTCCAGACTTATTCGGCGCTGTTTGTCGGCGCCGGGGCGGTCATGATATATTATGACCGGGCCACAATACCTCAGCTCCTGATGTTTTTAATGTATTCCCGTTTTATTACCATGCCTATTTTCCGTTTGGTCGGTTTTGCCGAACAGTTCCAGCAGGGCATAACCGCCTTTGAGCGGTTCCGGGAGGTAATGGATGAAAAGCCGGATATTAAGGACCGGGAAAACGCTCTCGACCTGAAAGGCATCAAAGGCGAAATCGAGTTGAAAAACGTTTATTTCAAATACGACGACCAGGAAGAGGGGCAGGACTGGATACTGAAAGACGTTAATCTCAAGGCGGCGGTCGGTCAAACTATCGCCCTGGTAGGAGAATCCGGGGCGGGGAAATCAACTATAGCCTCACTGATCCCCCGTTTTTACGAAGTAAACCAGGGTGCGGTTATGCTTGACGGTAAGAACGTCATGGATTTGAAAAAAGAATGCTTGCGGACCAACATCGGAGTGGTGCAGCAGACTCCGTTTTTATTTGATTCGACCATCAGCGAAAACATCCTGTTCGGCAAACCGGACGCAAGCGAAGATGAGCTCATAGAAGCGGCCAAGAACGCCAATATTTACGATTTCATTATGACCTTGCCGGACCAGTTCAATGCCGCCGTCGGCGAACAGGGAGTCAAGCTTTCCGGCGGGCAGAAACAGCGCATTTCGATTGCCCGGGTTTTCCTGAAAAACCCGAAAGTGCTGATTTTTGACGAAGCGACGTCGTCTCTAGACAATGAATCGGAACTGTTGATCCAGCAGTCAATGGAAAAACTCTGCGAAGGCAGAACCACGATCATTATTGCTCACCGCCTTTCAACGGTTCGCAACGCGGACTATATCTACTGCATAAAAAACGGGAAAATAGTTGAAACCGGCTCCCATAAGGAATTGCTTAAAAAAGACGGATATTACAAAAAATTATATTCCATGCACGCCTTATAGCCGGGAAATGTCTCAAAAAACCGGCTGACAAATTTAAAGAAAGGGAGAAAGGCAGCATCATGTTAAGATTTCTTCTGGCATTTGCCGTCGGGGCAGGCGTCATGATAAAAGTCCAGGCGGAACCGTTGAAGACAGGATGGGCTTCGCGTGATATCTCTACGTCTGAACCTGTCGGTATTCGCGGACAACTTTATCTGCGGATTTCACAAAAACTTCTTGACCCGCTTTCCGTTACCGCCTTAGCCGTCGATAACGGGAAAGACGCCGTTATTTTCCTTTCCATGGACAACCTCTGTCTTCCGAAACACATTAAAGGCGCCATAAGCGGAGCCGTTACAAAGCTGGCGCCGGAAATTCCGGTTCGAAAAATATTCATGAACGTG
>JBAYCO010000341.1:0-5104 GCA_041668685.1 Victivallaceae bacterium
CAGCAAAACAAAAGCCGAAGATACAATTAGACTTGCCGAACGAGCCAAAGCTTTCATTGCAGACGAAAAACGACGGCATCCTCAAATGACCCTGACCGTCAGTCAAGATGAATCATTGATTCTGTCCGATCGACTGAATATGCTCGTATCCAACGGTATTCAAGGGCTTATTCTGGTTTTTCTGGTCATGTGGGTGTTCTTTCACGTCCGTGTTTCCTTCTGGGTTGCTATGGGCTTGCCGGTTTCTTTTCTCGGCACGTTTCTGGTTGCGCCGCATCTCGGGCTTAGTGTGAACATGTTCACCATGGTCGGCCTGTTGCTGGCATTGGGATTGCTCATGGATGACGCCATTGTCATTGCCGAGAATATCGCCGTCCATCGCCAAAAGGGCAAGACTCCGCTTGCTGCCGCCATAGACGGAACCCAGGAAGTTGCTGCCGGTGTTTTTTCATCATTTATTACCACCATGTGCGTTCTTGGATTACTCGCTTTTATCGGTGGTCAAATAGGACGTGTTTTACGGGTTGTACCTATGATTCTACTGCTGGTCCTGGCGGTCAGCCTTATAGAAGCCTTTTTCATCCTGCCAGCTCATCTGAATCACGCTATGCATCATTTCGACCCGAACCGTATCAGTCCGATGCGGCAGCGGTTCACGAAGTTGATTGAATGGCTGCGGCAAAAGCTGACCAGAAATGTCCTGAACAACCTGCTTCATCATCGTTATTTAGTTTTCAGCACTATTCTGGGGCTTTTCATTCTTTCTGTAGGAATGCTTGTCTCTGGTAGAATTAAAGTACAGGGATTTCCTGAACTCGAAGGTGATGTGGTGATGGCACGCTTATTGATGCCGCAAGGTACGCCGTTGGCACGGACGGAACAAACCGTCCAGCATATTTTAGACGGATTGAAGCGCACGAACGACATCTTTGCTCCGAAACAATCTGGAGGACGCAATTTGGTAAAAAACGCCTACGTTCAGTTCAATCACAACACTGAAGCTTTTGAAAGCGGACCGCATGTTGCCACTATCACTGTCGATTTGCTCAGCGCCGAGGAGCGTTCGGGAACGATTGACGCTTACCTGACAGAGTGGCGACGGCAAATAGGTTCCATACCGGATGTCATAAGTCTGACTCTTAGTGAACCAGGATTCGGCCCCGGCGGCCGTCCTATTGAAGTACGGCTGCGCGGACGTGATCTGACTCAACTCAAAGCCGCAGTGCGAGATTTATACGCTTGGTTTAGTCAATACAAAGGTGTCGTCAATTTAACCGATGATCTGCGTCCGGGAAAGCTCGAACTGCGATTGCGCATGCGTGAAGATGCTCATGGAATAGGACTCTCCGCTGCTGAAGTCGCGCGACAGCTGCGCGGTGCGTTTCAGGGTATAACCGCGAACGACATACAGCTAGACAGTGAATCATATGAAATAGACGTGCGCTTCAAGAAAAGCGGTCGTAACAGCATCCAGCAACTTGATGATTTCATGCTGATACTCCCTGACGGTACGGAAACCCCGTTACGAAGCGTGGCTGCTTGGAAAACTACCCGGGGATGGGCGCGAATCGCACATTTTAACCGGATGCGTGCCGTAACTTTGTATGGCGATGTCGATACCCGTCTGTTGAATACAAACGAACTTATGGGATTATTTCGTAAAAGCTATCTTCCAGAATTTCGCCAAAAATATCCAAACATCAATTTAAATATTGCCGGAGAAATTGAGGAAACAGGGCGGGCACGCACATCAATGCTTGCGGCTCTCGGAATCGGTATGATTGGAATTTTTGTACTGTTAAGTTTTCAGTTCCGGACATACAGTGAACCCTTGATCGTCATGATTGCCATTCCATTCTCGTTAATAGGCGTAATATGGGGTCATGTGCTTCTGGAAGTACCCATCAGTATGCCCAGTTTACTGGGCTTTATTGCGTTGGCAGGAGTGGTCGTCAATGACTCGATTTTATTGGTCATTTTTTTAAAAAATGCGCACGCTGATAATGCTACTACGCTTCATCAAGCCGCCGTCAATGCCAGTTACGATCGTTTCCAGGCCATTTTGCTAACATCGACCACAACCATTGCCGGACTGCTCCCTCTGCTATTCGAACGCAGCCTTCAGGCTCAGATACTCAAGCCTCTGGTTATTAGCACTGCCTTCGGTCTAATGGCTTCGACGGTGTTAGTTCTGCTGGTACTTCCATGCATGTATATGATCCTCGGCGATCTCGGCTGGATAAAAACGTACAAAAAATAAGTTAAAGGCAAAAAAAATATACAACTGAGTAGAGATATTCTAATTTTTGAATATCTGGCATTAAGAACTTATCCGTAAATAACTTCAATTTTTCTGAATGTAGAAATTGCAACTGCTAATTTTGTTAACGCCAAAGAATTGCATTTCAACTTTAAAAAAATTTCATCATTAACAAACGTATACGACATTGCGAAGTTCAATCACCTGCAGGGAAAACATCGTTGACGCTGTTAATTTTATTAACAGAGTTGGAAAACACAAAACGCAGTATACAAACAGACTTGCAACCTGCAATCCGAGTCTTTACTCTCATCTTTTTAGAAAAGTAGTCCAGAGCTGGGGAAACTCAAACTTCCGAATAAAGGCGGCATTCTGCAATATCATTTCAAGATATCTTGTTTGACCAGAAAACAAACTGCTGCCTTGGAGTTTTCTCCCACCCGCTTAATCATGCAAAATGATTCTCCGTATTATAATATTTCATTCTGAAATAATCCAACAATTTTGCTGAACCGAAAAAACCGGGTGCACAGCCGATGGAGAAATGTTAATGTAATTCGTAATTTTTTGGCTATGCACCCGGCAGGTGGGCATATTTATATATGTATCTTCAATGCTTCGAATTATAATGTTTTTCTATATGAAAGCGTTGTGGAATATGGAATGGCGGCAATAAAAAAGGGACGCGCCATTTCAAACTCGTAGCAGGCACTGTCAGTAACCTGGAGGGAATGAAAGGCGCGTCCGCAAAGAATATATAAAATATCCAAAGCGGACGCGGTTCTTCCAAGTCGCGTCCCTCTAATTAAAATTGACAGTTTTGCTACGAAACGCTATTGGAAGCCGCATCGGCTTCATTATTAAAATGTTATTGAATATTCTATAAGCTTATAAGCAATCTCCCATTT
Source organism: Victivallaceae bacterium (assembly GCA_041668685.1). GTDB lineage: Bacteria > Verrucomicrobiota > Lentisphaeria > Victivallales > Victivallaceae > JAHOYW01. Next base: position 3,169 of record JBAYCO010000341.1, read on the forward strand.
GATCATATAAACAAAATAGCCCGGAACAGAAAAATGTCAAGATATTAAGAATTAAAAAAATAATGAACCTGACGCCAACAGTTTCGAATGGATAGCCTCAAAGAGTCACCTAATCGAAATTATCAAACTTTCTTCCGGTTCTACCCGCATACCGCTGCGCCCCCGGAAACGGGGGACTTTTCTCCATGCGGTTCATGAAGTCGAACCAACAGAAAGGAAATTAATCATGAGCAGAATCAATGAAATGACAATGGCGGAAATCCTCGAAGAAGCACAAAAACGCGGATTTGATCCAAGCCCCTGGAAAGGAAGCTGGTATTCATGGAACAACGGAGTCGAAGTCGCAGCTATTGAATATTTGAATGTAACCAACGCTCCCGATCTTTATGAGGAAGATGAAGATGGCGAATAATCCGGATTTACCAATCATTCAGGGGCGGTTATTTTGCAATTCAGTTTCCGGCCATCAAGCATGCGCAGGTTTTCCATCTGCAAGGCTTCAAAAAGCTCCGCCAGGGATTCTGAAGAGGTTATCTTAACGTGTCCGAACTCACATTGGAACATAATCGACAAATAATCCGCCCCGGCCCGGATATTGCTGAGCGTTTCCCACGCCAGCAGTAAATTTTCCGTTTCCAGTTTAAGCTCAAATTTTGGCAAATGCCCTTTGATACAGTAAAATGCTTTGTTCTCCATAATATGCCTTTTTCTTTTAAATTATAAATCCATGCCGCGACTGGGCTTTTTCTTTTTTGCCTGGGCGGCTTTATGTAAGCGTTCCTTGTGTTCAGCTTCCAGACGGGCAGCTTCAGCGGTTTCGCGTTCCGTTTGTTCACGGGCGGCGGTTTCCCGTGCCAGTTTTTCCTGCTCGGCACGTTCCTCAGCGGCTTTACGTTCTGCCGCTTCATACTCTTGAACACGTACATCAAATTCCTTCATTGCCCGTAATGCTTTTTGATATGGTGAAAGTTCTGTTTCTTGTTCCATATTCATTTTTGCAAGGGATTCAAGTCCGCGATGCCGTTTCCCTGCAGAAGGAATCGAAGAATCAGAAACGGTTTTTGAGATACTTGATTCTCTCGGTTTGGGATTTGGAACCGGATATACAATATCCTCCGCAGGAGTCTTCTCGACCGGAGGTGGTGTTGAATCCAATTCTTCCATCTCGGTCATTCTTTGCAAAGCTTTTCGATACGGTGAAAGTTCTGTTTCCTGTTCCATATTCATTTTTGCAAGGGATTCAAGCCCCCGATGGCGTCTTCCCATGGAAGGACTGGGCAGATCCGATACAGGTTTTGAAACAGTTGATTCTCTTGGTTTGGGATTTGGAACCGGATATACAATATCCTCCGCAGGATTCTTCTCTGCCGGAGGCGGGGTTGAATCCAACTCTTCCATCTCGGCCATTTTTTGCAAAGCTTTTTGATATGGTGAAAGTTCCTTCGGCGGATTGAGCATCCTTTCGATTTCAGCGGCACGGGCTTCTTTAGCTTGTTGCTCCTCAATAGCCGCCAGTGCGTTCTGATGTTCGATTTCCAATTTTATTTCCTCCGTCACGATCCCGAAGCCGTATTTGCGGTTCCGGGCGCGGCGGACGGATATTTTCCGCTTGACGCTGAGTAAATTACCTGCCAGGCGTTTGATCTTTTTCATGAGTTTGCGGGCCCGTTCCGCGATACTCTTATAAGTCATATCCGGCAGGGTTTTCGTCTTCCGTGAACGTGCGTCTTTAGACAAAGGCAGGAGATTTTTTGACGGGATTTGTCCGTCTCCGGCAAGGTCATGTACGCTTAAGCGGTCACCGATCCGGAAATTCAACTGCTGCTTCAAAAACTCTTTTTCCGGGCAGTGCAGCGCCACCCGGCTGCGTCCCCGGCTCAACGCCACATAAAACGCTTTGCGGTCCAGCGCCTGCGCCGCCACGACCACCGTTTCG
>JBAYCO010000342.1:0-5092 GCA_041668685.1 Victivallaceae bacterium
AAAGAAGGCATCCTGCTTTACGATTCCGGCAAATGCAAGCTCGAAAGAAGGCGCAGGATCGACCCGGCCCGGCGACTGGAAATAGCGATGGAAGATTTTGCACAATGGTTTGAAAGCGCAAGTGAATTTTGGGGTTATTTTGAAACAGGTATATACAAAAAACAATACAAAACAGCCGCTTTCCTGCTCCATCAGGCAACGGAACGTTTTTATAAAGCCGTGATATTGGCCCATAGCGGCTATAGCCCCAGAACCCATGATATTGAAACGCTGGGACAGACAATCGCTCGTGATTATCCCGAATTCCTGAAAATTTTTCCGCGGAAAACCCAAAAGGAACAAGACCTGTTCCAGAAACTCAAAAAAGCTTATGTCGACGCCCGTTACAAAAAAGATTACAGCATTGCGAAAGACGAGCTTGTCCGGCTGGCGGAGCGCGTTGAAAAGCTCCGCGACTTAGTGAAGAAAACCTGCGAAGCCGAAATAAAAAGTTTGAAAAACAAGTAAGCCGCATAATCGGTCGGTTTTAATGATTATATAGCCGAAACTTGAATTAAATGTGTTCCATTAACCACAGGCTTACGCCCATGGCTGCTGTTTTAGGTTGTTTTATTCGTTCGGGAAACGGTGTAGCCGCCTGACCACTACGTTTCTAAAGTGGTCAGGCGCAGTTGTGTGACGCACGGCTAGAGACAGCCGTGGCTACACCTTGAGAATTCAGTCAAAAGTTTTTAACATATGACGTTAATTGTTAAATTTTCAGACTAAAAAGTATATGAAAGAGTCTAGCAGAAAAATTTTAAAAAGTTCTTCGGCAGTGGCGGCGGCAACTCTGTTCAGCCGCATTTTGGGTTTGTTCCGGGTAATTATGGAGGCTTCCGTGCTTGGCGGCGGCGCTTTGGCGTCAGCATGGCAGTTGGCTTTCATGGTTCCCAATATGTTCCGGCGTTTCCTGGGCGAAGGCGCGCTGGGAACCGCGATGGTGCCTCTGGTTTCGCACGCGCTGGAAAAGGAAGGTTCCGTTCAGACTCGCCGTCAACTCGGAGCAATCTTTCTTGTTTTGAGTGTAGTGCTGGCATTGCTGATTATAATCGTATCCTGTATTGCGCTTCTGTTGCTGGAACTGGTTACGGTTGATTACGGGCGGATGGCTTTGCAGTTGATCCCGCTGTTAATGCCTTACGCTTTTTTCATGTGCTTTGTCGGAGTTATCAGTTCCGTGCTGAATTCCGTGAAGGTTTTTTTCCTTCCGGCCCTTGGCGCCCTGCTCCTGAATATTTCCATAATTTCCTGTCTGCTTTTTATTGTTCCGGGAATGGGCGGCGATTTCAATTCCGCGCTGAAAGCGCTGTCTTATGCTGTGCTCCTGGCCGGAGCGGTGCAGCTTGTCCTGATGTTGGCGCTGCTGTGGCGCCATAAAATGCTCCCTCTGAAAACACAATCTTTTGAAGAGGGCCTGAAAACGGTAAAAGAGCTTACCCGCCTGACGATTCCCGGACTGATCGGGGCGTCAGCGTTACAGTTCAGCTTGCTGACCGACCGCCTCATAGCCGCTTTCATCGGCCCATATGCGGTGCCGGCCCTGACTTACTGCGACCGTATTATCTATTTGCCAATATCTATTTTCGCGCTGTCGCTGGGGGTCGTGCTTTTGCCTGACATGTCCAGGGCGGCGGCAAAAGATGATTTCGAGGAATTGTTCAGTCACTTGCGTTTGGCTCTGCGTTGTCTGCTTTATTTGTGCGTTCCGATCGCGGTTTTCACGGTGCTGTTCCGGGAACCCGTTTTACGTCTGCTTTATATGCGGGGAGCGTTTACGGAAACCTCTTTGCGGGAAACCGCCTGGGCCATGCTGTTTTACGGCTGCGGAATTCCTTTCTTCGCAATCACCAAAATACTTGTTCAAGCTTTTTACGCCCGCAAAGATATGACTACGCCGCTGAAAATATCTGTTTTTTGTATTTTTATAAACCTGATATTAAGTTTAAGCCTGATGATCTGGCTGCGGCAAGGGGGCATAGCGCTGGCGACGGTAATCGCGTCTCTGCTGAATAACTTCCTGCTGCTCCGGGCGCTTCATAAAAAATTCGCGGCTTCCGATATGAAATTGAAGACTTTGCTGCCGGATTTTTTTACCGGCGGCATAGTCAGCGCGGTTTTGAGCGTGGCGCTTTTGTGTGTTTATTCTTTTCTTTACAGTGGACTCAAGATTTCCTGGCTGCCGCAGGATCTCCTGCCGCTGACACTAAGCGGCGGCGCGTTCTGCGTATTATATTTTATTCTTACATTTATTTGCGGCAGCCAAACACCCAAAATGCTTTTGGGACTTTTCAGAAGAAACTCCAGATAAAACGGTGTTATTCAGGTTTTTTTACCGCTTCCATGGCGTTTTCGAAACGTTCGTACAATTCCGGCAGATTCTTCAACGGCACAGTTCCGGCTTCCAGCCAGCGCCGGGCGATTTCATTCAGCTTGTCAGTTTTTTTATCGGCGTCGTTGATTTCAGCGCTGCCGGCAAAATTTTGCGCGATAGCCTGGGTCAACTCTTTCGCGAGGTCGTTATCAGTCGCGTCGTTTTCCGGCTTGATGCCCAAACGCTCCAGTTCCTCGCATATTTCCTGTCGCCGTTTCAGGTTGTCTTCCGACCCTTTGAGTAACTGTTCGCAATGTTCCGGCCCGTTTTCAAAAGCCGCCCCGATAGCTTCAAAACTGTGTTTGAAAATTTTCTTTTCGGCGCTGTTGGCGGTTTCCCATTCGGTCTGGCATTTTTCCCAGGCTTCCATTTTTTGGGAGTCAAGGGAATCCAGTGCGGCGCTGACTATGCGTTCAAGCTCAAAACTTCTTTTCAGGACGTTTGTATGATGGTAATCCGCCGTCCCGGACTTAAGTCGCTCAAACTCTTTGCATAAAGCAAAATATTTATTCAAAATCGGTCGTTCTTCAGCCCGCGGCATTGCGCCGACATCATCCCACTGTTTTTTAATATCCTGATATTCAGCTTCCGCCGCATCCGGCTGTTTGGTTCCCGCTTCAAGGTTTTTCCGGATTTTTTCCAGTTTCTCACACAGCATCTGTTTAGCTTTCAGGTTTTCATCCCGCTGTTTGCGCAGCCCTTCATAATAATCATCGAAATACCCCCGGAATCTTTCGTAAAGTTCGCGGTCGTTTTTGCCGGCGGAACCGGCCGCTTTCCAGCGTTTCCATAAGTCAGGAATGAGATGGTGGGCCTCGCTGTAGCTTAAATTAAAGATGTTTTTTGCTTCTTCGCATAAGTTCAATTTGACGGCGGCGACGTTTTCGCGTTCAAATTTAATTTCCTGGTAGTAAGCTTTGCGAGCATTGAAAAAAACGTCACAGGCAGCCCGAAAGCGCATATAGAGTTCTTTTTCCCTGGCCGGGGCGGTAAAACCGATTTCCCGCCAGCGTTTTTGAAGATTTTTGAATTGCTGCGCCCCGGCCGTCCAGTCCGTTAACGACTGGATATTTTCCGCCTTTTCGCATATATTTATTTTTTTTGCGGTGATTGTTTCCCGCTTTGCTTCCAAGTCGTTATAGTATTTCGTGATGCGTTTCTGGAGAGTATCGCATTCCTGGCTGAACTCGTCCCACTGTTCTTCGCTTTTGTCATTTGGAACGCTGCCGGTGTTTTTCCATTGCAGGCGGATGAATTTAAGTTCCCTGGCCGCCCGCGGCAAATCACAGTCGTTGCATTCGTTCAGTTTTTTGACCTGTTTGCACAAATCCATTTTCTGCGTATAATGCTCCCATCTGGCTAAGTCCCGGCTCTTGTAAAGCTCGTGTATCCGGTTCGTATATTTTTTACAAAGCGTTTCGAACTCCGATAATTCCGTTTGCAATTCCGGATCCTGATCTTTCAAGCCGGCCGCTTCAGCTGCGATTTCCTTGAGTTGTTCGAAACGGCCTTTCGGCAGTTCCCTGTCATTTTCCCTGAGACATTCTTTAAGTTCGATACAAACCTTTTTAAACGATTCAAGGTTACTGCTTACTTTCTGGTTCTCTGTCATCTTCCCCTGCGCCCATTCTTATCAATTTAAATAAGTTCTGCGAAACAGCAATTTTAAAAATAAAAAACAGCATATTCAAAGATAGAATATTAAGAACCGGCTTATAAAGATAATCAGCTTATCACTGCCGGTCCCTTCCTCAATAAAGAAAAGTAAACAATAATCGGGGACTAAGGAGTTCTCCAATTTATTCTATACCCACTCTCGTTAGGTAATTATACTGCAAAATGCAAATTTTTCCAGTATATTTTATTGAAATACTTGAAATTTTCGTTAAGAACCATATATTTTTGAGCTTAAAAACAAATATTTATTTAAGGTTAAAAAAATCAGGAGTTTGCCGGTTATGTCGTCAAGTACGAAGAAATTTAAAACGGAAGTCCAGCATTTATTGGATTTGATGATCCATTCCTTGTATTCCAACAAAGATATTTTCCTGCGGGAGTTGATCGCCAATGCCGCCGACGCTATTGACAAGGCCAGGTTTACTTCCCTTACGGAAAAGGACATAAGCAGAGACTGGGCAATAAAATTGACCGTTGATAAAGATAAAAAGTTTATCCGGGTGTCCGATAACGGTATCGGTATGACCGAAAAAGAGGTAATCGACAATATCGGGACCATTGCCAAATCCGGAACTAAGGCTTTCCTGAAAGCCCTTGAGGAAAAAAAGAAATCCGAGGCGGACGTCCCGGAACTTATCGGGCAGTTCGGGGTTGGTTTTTACTCATCGTTCATGGTTGCGGAAAAAGTCGAAATATTGACCAAAAGAGCCGGCAGCGATGAAAGCGCGGTGCTCTGGGCGTCCGACGGCAAGGAAAACTACAAAATCGAGGGAGCTGAAAAAGACGGGCAGGGTACGGACGTAACTGTTTTCCTGAAAGATAACGCTGAAATTTATATGGAAAACTGGAAGATCAGTGAGATCGTCCGCAAGTATTCCGATTTTATCGCATATCCGATCACCCTGCCTTATGAAAAAGTCGAAAAAGAGGGCGAAGGCGACGACGCCAAGGAAAAAAAGAGCATTGAAATACGCACTCTGAACTCACAGAAGGCTATCTGGC
>JBAYCO010000343.1:0-5086 GCA_041668685.1 Victivallaceae bacterium
CGGCAGGAACACCTACATCCTCAAACTTCAGGAAAATGAAGCCGAAGCCATGTCAACGGTCAATTTCAGCGACGAAACCGGCGCTGACCCGGAACAGGATTATCGTCCGCCTTCCGGCGCGGTATTAAAAGGACTTATGGACAAGGCAAAGAGCTTTGACCTGTTAAAAGAAAAATATCCCGGAGCGGTCGCCCAGGTCAAGGTCTGTGACAACAAGTGCATATCCGATTATAAGGATTTTACCGCGACAATAGTCAGGTGCTGGCGCTTTGATAACTATAACAGCCTGGTTTTCATGGTTGAATTGAAAAACAAAACTAAGAAAATCCTGCGTTACAATCCAGGTAAAACCAGCTTTTCCGTAATGGATAAGCATCTATATCCAGCCTGTCTGGACGCTTCCGGCGTGATGCCGCCAGGGAGTACGAGCTTTGCGTTTTTTGTCGTTGCTGGCACATCTGACGGCAGGAAAAATAAGTTTTCGGCGGATAACGACTGGAAAGTCGTAATTGAAACAGTCCCGGAGGCAGGCAAATGAAATTTTTCAGGTCACCGATAGGAATAGTTCTGGCTGCCGTGGCAATAACTGTTTTATATATAACTTTGAGTACAGTGGTATTCAAGAAGAAAGATGATCTGAAAGAGAAAGCTAACCAGCTTGTAAACGAACCTTTTGAAACGGTCTATACCGCGCCTCTCTCTGAAATTTCACCTGAAAAACAAAAGCCGGAACCGCTTCCGGAAACAAAATTTGAGGAAAAGAATTTTAAGGAAATACCGGAAAAACCGGAGAGACCCAACAAAAAGACTGTTGTCCGAAAATCATCCCAGGTTGTATTCAAGCCGGATAAGCGGCCGCAAATGGATTACAGGAATTCACGGATAAAACCCTACACCCCGCCGATAGGCTTATATACGGCAAAGCCGTCAAGTATTCCGCCCAATCCCAAAAACCAGAGCGCGCCCTACGGGCAACTTTTACGTTGCGAGTTGGTACAGACGGTTATGACTTCCAATCTGCAAACCCCGATTATTGCCATGGTTACCGAGCCTTTATGGTGGAACGGTAAAGAGGTCATTCCGGCAGGCGTAATCGTCCACGGCGTGGCGGCATCTTCACCGGTACGGGACCGGGTCGGAACCGGCAATAAATGGATTCTGGTCTGGCCGCACCGTGACGAATGGAACGGGAAAAAACTCATTCTTAACGCCATTACCCTGGCCTGCGATAAGACTGAAAACGCCTGGGCAAAGATCGACGGCAGCGCGGGAATAAAAGGCGACGTCATTTCCAATGAAGACCAGAAAAAAATGTACGCCTATATGGCCAGTTTCATTTCCGGGCTGGGTGAAGGCATGGTTTCAGAGAGTGAGGACACTACCGGCAGTACTACGACCACAACCACGGGCGGGACTTTTGCCGACGCGCTCGGCAAGGCTTTTGAGAAGAGCGCGAGCGACATATCCGACCAGTTATTCAAGGAACTTTCGCAAAATGTGGTTTATGTCGAGGCCCGTGCCGGCACCGAATTTTATCTCTACATCACTCAGGATATATACCTGTCCGAGGTGAAAAAGAGTCAAGTAAAAATGCAAACCACTAAAAAAAGGAGCAGTAAAAAATGAGAAAAACCATCTCAGCAGTAATGATCGCCGCAATCGTAGCAGGGTGCAATTCCACCCCCAAAGATGCCAAACCGAAGCAGCACACCGCTGTTTCCGGGACAAAGGTATCTAAGCAGGAATTTCCAAGTATCCGGGGTTATGAAATAGTCAAAACCTATCATTTGGGCCGCCGTCTCGACCCGCATAATCCGAATATCATGTATGAAGCCGGGAAGATGTATGTGATCAGGCGTACCCCGACTTGGAATCTCCGGCCGCATACTCCTCCGGTCAGCGGTGAGGTTTTCGCCAACCGCATCCGTCCGCTCAAGACCAGGCAGGAAGATATGAAAAAACAGCAGGAGTTACGGAAACACACGCTTTCCAAACTTGAAAAGGTCGGAAAGCGGCTGTTTGAAAACAAGAAAGAGCTTGAGGAAATAAATCAAAAACAAACCGGGGATGATCTGTCGTCCGGCATCAAGGAAATTCAGGAAAGCCAGGGGCGGATAAAAAGAAAAATGGCGGAGTTTGAAAAATGAGATCACTGAGTTTACTCACGATTATTTGGGTCCTGGCCGGCTGTGTTTCGGAAGATCAGGAACCGAAAGTCTACCGGCATGAAATAAAATTTCACCAGCCGGAAAAACTTAAGGTTCTTTATTCCGAACCCGAAGAAAGCGACCTTGAGAAATACTACAAAGTTCATCTGATTGAAACTGATATTGCTGAAGCTGAACTTGAAACTAACCGGCTGCGCGAAATGAACGCTTACATGGAAAAATTTCTCAAAAACGCACAAGAACGGCTTAAAAAGTTTCAGGAATTTGCAGTTCGTAAGAAAGTCGAAATTTCTGAACGGGAAAAACAGCGTCAACAAATGGAGGAAATGAAAAAAGAACTGAAACAAATTGATTCCCGCTTAAAACAGCAACGCAAAAAACAGGAGTTGAAACATGGATATTAAGAAACACAACTTATCGCAGTTCGCCCAGGATTTCTACGGCTTTACCGAAAAGAAGAATTCCACCGCGAAAAACCCCTGTCTGACCAACGGCAGCGACACCATTGTCATCAAGCGGCAGCAGGACGGCAATTACACCTTCTGGAGTCCGACTTCCAAGCACAAAGGTTCGATTATTGACCTCGCAATGTGGCAGGAAAACGTCAGTATGACGCAGGCGTGCAGAATCGTTTACAGGAGAATCAGCGGCCATACTCAAAGTGCGGATACGGCCAAAACCCCGGCCCCGAAACACTTGGAACCGGTCAAGGAATTTGACCGCGCCAAAGTCGAACAGTTGATCCCGGTGAAATCCCTCCCGTATCTCGAATCGCGCGGCATTGACAATGTGGATCACGGACGTTTCCAGGGAACGGTTTTTACCGACAAACACCACAATGCGGTATTCCCGCATAAAAATGCCCATGATGAGATCGTCGGTTACGCCATGAAAAACGCTGAATTTAACGGTTTTTCGCCGGGCGGAAGCAAGAGCGTCTGGAAGAGCAATCAGTATGACAAAGACAATCTGCTGGTAATTACCGAATCCGCTATCGACGCGCTTTCCTATGCGAAAATGCTGAACAAGCATGACCCGAAACAGTTCTTTAATACCCGGTTCATCAGCACGGAAGGCGCGTTCAGTCCGGAAGTCAAGGATTTGATCGCGGCGGAAATCGCCTCGATGCCGGAAAACGCCAAAGTTATCGGAGCTTTCGATAACGACGATCAGGGCTGGAAATACGCTTCCGAACTCAAGGATATGTGTTCGACCCTGAACCGGCAATGCCGGACTGACATTCCCAGGGTAAAAGGCTATGACTGGAATGACGTTCTGGGAAAAAGCCTCGAACGGGAGGAATCTCCCGAAAAAAAGCAGGAAGCCGGCCAGGAGCAGGAACAGGAACTGAAGGAGGAGATGACATGCCGGATGTGAGGATAAACGCGATCAGAAGTATGTATGACGGGGCTGAAAACGACCATATTCAGCTTGATTCAGGCGAAATTATTTACGGCTGGGTTCTACTCGATGACAGTGGCGCGGTGGTCAACCATTGGGAACTCGACGATGCTGAAATAGTCGAAGCCTATAACGAAAACACGATATGGATGGAGCCGGAATATGAAAAAATCGGATAAAGGCAAAGAAATCTTTGAGGGATTTGACAAAAAGATCAAGGAACTTGAAGAGAAAATCGAAAGCCCGGAAACGGAAAAGGAAATCCGCGACTGGCTCAAATTCCAGTCCCGTTTTCACAATTATTCGCTGCACAACACCATCTGGATGATGCTCCAGGCGGCGGTACGCAAAGTTGAAATTGAGCAGGTCGCCCCTTTCAAGAAGTGGATAGAAATGACTGGCGATCAAGGCCAAAAAGTCTCTATCAACAAAGGCGCAAAGGGGTTCACGGTGCTTTTCCCCTACGAGCATATCGTCTATGAATGCGACGAAAAAGGCCGCTTTCTTACAGATGAGGACGGGCAAAGGATACCGGAACTTGACGAAGACGGCAATATCCGGAAAATCCGCTGCTTCGGGATTGGCTATGTCTTTGACGTAACGCAAACCAACGCCAAGGAAATCGGAGCGTTCAAAGACCTCGAACACCGGGGTAAAGACATTCCGATTGATGCCGATCTGGTCAAGGAAGTAGCCGACAGGATCACCGCAAAATACAAAATCCCGGTGGATTTTGTCAAGGATCCGGGCTGCGCGGCTGGGGGCTGGTATAATCCCTGCGACAAGAAGATCGGGATTAATTTAGCGGTTTCCAAAAACAACGCGCATCGCCTCGGAACGCTCTTCCATGAGCTTGGCCATGCCAAGACGCTGGAGGATTGCCGGAACAGCCGGAAACTGGCCGAGGGCAAGGCGGAAGCATTTGCTTACGCCGCCTGTTCCGTATTCGGCATCGAACGCGACAGCCAGCTCTACATCAAGCACTGGGTGAAGGATGATCTTTCGTTGAAAGACGTAATGGAAGACATCAGTAAAAAAGTCCGGGAAGCCTTCAATGACCTGAAATTGAATGAGCTGGCGCTGGAGCATTCCCATGAATTAAATCAAAACCAAAATCAGGAACAAGCTGCCGAAATGGTGGCGTAAGGAGAAAGGAAAGATGAAACCAAAATATGATGACTATATGCCGGAAATGTTGGAAATGCGAGATAACGGTAAAACATACCTGGAAATCGCACAATTCATTAATGAAAAAGATGAACAAATGAACGCGACGGAAGCTTCTGTCAGCGGAGCTATAAAGAGGCATAATGAAAAAGATGAAAAAGATAAAAACGTACAAGCAAATGACACAAAGACGGTTCCTGCAAATCAGGAAAGAGCGCCGGAACAAGAAATTTCTGCGGAAAAATCTGTTACCGAAAAGACGGTTCCCGAAAAAACGCCTGAACAGAAAAAAGCCGATGCCCGGAAACGGAAAGAGGCGGCGGTGAAAAAAATGGAAGAAATGATAGCAA
>JBAYCO010000344.1:0-5083 GCA_041668685.1 Victivallaceae bacterium
CCCAAACAACCCAATTCTATCAACAGTACAACCAGATATGATGAGTAATGATAATAATGAGAATATGCTGAAATACGTTTTCATTATTCCGGTACTCCTGTTCCATTTGTAGAAGAAAACCAATTTTTTCCCATTGGGGTTTTTTCTCCTTCCCATTGTCCTCCCATTGGGGTCTGTTCTCCCATTGGGTTCCTCCCATTGGTTCCTCCCATTGGGTCTCCTCCCATTGGGGTCCTCCCATTGGAGTCCGTCCACTTTATTTTTAAATTTTGTGCTTGAAATATTATAAAAACACTATATTTTTAGCCTTATTTCAATTTTCTTCGCCTGAACTTTTTAAAATAAGATTTTGCCTGTAATAAAGCTAAAATATATTTGATATATAAAAGATTCAAGCTTTAAAAGCATGTTTTTGGGTTTGACTATCATATGGTCAGGAGTAAACATATTACCCTTGACGGCGACTGAATAAGCTGACACTGGAACCGTTTTATGGCACAAAGTGCAGAAGATGCAGAATTTTTCGGCGAGCCGGGCTGATATTAAGACAGGACTGCAAACATGCTGCCGGGTTGGGAGTTAGAGTCCCAGCAGCAGGCGGATACCGATATGGGCCTGAATCGCGGCAACCTGTGCAACCCTTGAAGCTATAGTCCCGTTTTCCGCATTCGTTTCGCTGCCGCCGTCCCCAACAATATACAAGTTGCCGGGGCCTTTACAGACTTTGATATCTTCACAAGGCCCCAACCCGGCAAGTCCGGAAACGGCAATTACCGGGATACTTGGCATTTCGCTCAAGGCAAAATTCGTCAGCATGGTTTTGGCCTCGGCATCATCAAAACACTCGAATATTATGTCAGTTTTTTTAGAAATCAGTTCATAGTTTTCAATAGAAAGCCTTTCTTCGAGCGCGGTAATTTTAAGTTCAGGATTTATCCTGAGAAGATTTTCCTTCAGGGCGTTCACTTTGAACATACCGAGCTGATCGCGGAAATACTGCTGGCGATTGAGATTGGAAGGTTCGACCCGGTCAAAATCAATAACGGTAATTCCGCCAATTCCGGCACGGGCCAGCAGGACGCAGACATTTGAACCCAGCCCGCCGGCGCCGGCGACAAAAACGCTTTTTTCCCGAAGAACTTCAGTAACTCCGGGAGGATTCGCTGAAAAAAAGTCCATTTGAATAAGGGTTAAGGGTTAAGATTTAAGGGCAACACTGATCACCGCAACCAAGTAGGCCAGCTTTCGATGAAAGCGGCAATGAGCAACATTATGCGGCCTGACAACGTTTCATGTCGCCGGTCTCATCGAGACGCGGCGCTACCTGGAACTGCTTTTTTCAAATCTCCTATTCTGGCTTTGCAGGTTTTTTCGACTAAATCACGGAGCTTTTCAACGCGTTTTGCCAGATAAGCAAGCTCGTCTTTCGTAATGCGGTAATCTTTTTTATAACGGGCGTCGATATATGCGTCCTTCAATAATTTGAAAAGACGATCTTCCTCAGTGGTTTTTCTCGGAAAAACCTTTATGAATTCGGGATAATGAGCCGCGGCCATCGTGCCGAGTTTTTCTATGTTGTGGAGTTTCGGGCGGTAACCGGAAGCCGTCAGGATTATCGCGCTGTAGAAACGTTCCGTCGCCTGATGAAGTAAAAAGGCTGCTATTTTATATTTTTTATTCTTGTAGGCATAGTTGAATTGTTCTCGAAAATCATTCGCGCTTTCAAACCATTGCTCAAAATCTTCTATCGCTATTTCCAGCCGCCGTGCGGGGTCGATCTTACGTTTTCTTTCAAGCTTGTATTTGCCGGAATCATAAAGCAGAATACCTTCTTTCTTTATATCAGAGAAAAAATAATGCCCTTCCCGGAGCCCGGTATTTACATATTCTATGTCATGACTGATAATCTCCGGTACCGTACGTTGATTCCGTAAAATTCCGTAATATTCATTTTCCGCTTGCGTCCAGAGGTTTGAGTTACGCGCGGTTTCCCTGTCTTCAGTAATGACCAGAATATCGAAATCGCTTTTGTAAGAGTAGGTGATATAGTCTTCGACGTATTCGTCATCGACCCAGTCGCCGCGCGCATGGCTGCCGAACAGGATAATAAACTGCGTCTGCGGAGCTTTTTCCAGAATGACCGCTTTAAGTCTTTTGAGTTCCTGTTTCTTGTTTAAAGGAAGGTGTGCCAATGATTTTTTCATAGGGAAAATATACCATCATATCGTGAATTAACAAAATTAATTCAGCCGCAAAATTTAATTTTCAATTTTCACTTTTCAATTTTCAGCCCTATCCGCCGCTTACGAAAGCGAAAAGTTCCACTTCGTCGCCTTCGGCAAGAATGACTTGCGAAAACGTCCCGGCTTTAATTATTTCCTTGTTTACGGAAGCCAGCGCCCTGCCCTCATCCAGTTTTTTTCCGGCAATAAGCCCGGCAAGCGTTTCTCCGTCTTTCAGTTCAAGCGTTTTCCCGTTGACCCTGACTTTCATCCGATACACCTGTCCCAGTATTTTATTACCGTTTCCAGGCCGCGCTTTTTTAAGTCGCTTTCTATTTCCGCAACCGTCCTGGTGTCATTGAGCATAAACTGCCCGACATCCTTTTCGGCAATCTGGGCGTAACCACCCGGAGTAACCCTGGAACCGGCGCTTATGTTCCCGGTACAACAAACCGCCATCCGGTTTCTGAACTCCTGCTTTTCACGAGTGGAAATCGTCATATCCGCTTCCGGGAAAACAATCCTGAAAGCCAGCATCATTTGTTCGAGTTCCGCCTCGGAAACCGGCGCGAGCGGCTGAAACCCGGTACCGACCGGGGTTATGCGCGGGAAAGAAAATTGTATCCGGCTTTTCCAAAAGTGTTTCCGGAGCCATATCGCATGCGCCGCCAATGAAGCGCTTTCCGAGCGCCAGTCATAAAGCCCCAGCAGAAAACCTATTCCCAGGTTTCGAATCCCGGCCCGGCCGCCGCGGGCAATAGCGTCAACCCGGTTTGGATAGTCGCGTTTCGGGCCGGAAGGGTGCAGTTCCGCGTAAAGTTCGCGGTTATAGGTTTCCTGATAAAGAGTCAGGCCGTCAACACCGGCCGCGGCCAGACATTTATAACCG
Organism: Victivallaceae bacterium; assembly: GCA_041668685.1. Lineage (GTDB taxonomy): Bacteria > Verrucomicrobiota > Lentisphaeria > Victivallales > Victivallaceae > JAHOYW01. The sequence continues at coordinate 3,112 of JBAYCO010000344.1, forward strand.
TCTACGTCAAGTGGAAATATTTCAATCGCCAGATAAGAAAAATATTCCTTTAGTTTCCTGACCGCCTTCTCCAGAAATTCCAGCGGCAGGCTTTTCGGGTCTTCCCCGGCCACCACCAGGAGGGAGTCTATGCCCAAAGCTTTTATCGCTTCGGCTTCTTCAATTATTTCCTCAAAAGTCAGGGTCTTGCGCGACGATTTGTTTTTCCTGCTGAAATCACAATAGGCGCAGGCATTGATACATTTATTGGAAATATATAACGGCGTATACAGCCTGACAGTTTTGCCGAAATGCATTTTGCGGTAAGCCTCGGCCACCGGGCGCATTTGTTCAAGCATAGTCGCGGCCGCCGGGGAAATAAGGTTCAGCAAGTCCTGAAAACCGCGCCGGGTCTTACGCAATGTACTTATAACCGCGTCAGTATCGACCCCGGCAAGGTAACTGTTAATTTCATCTTCGTTTTTTTTCAGATAAGGCAACATAATTTCTAAAATAGCTCATTAAAAGTGTTCTGGGGAGAAGTGGCGGCGGCGGTAAGCGTAGCGGCGGCAGGCCCGGCTTCAATCCCGGACTCCGCGCTCTGGACCGCCAGCGCAAAAGCTTTTGCCATAAGTTCAGGGTCGCCGGCGGCGGCTATGGCGGTATTCACCAGCACGGCGTCCGCTCCCATTTCAATAGCGGCGGCGGCATGCGAAGGCAGGCCGATTCCGGCATCGATAACCACGGGAACAGTTGACTGTTCGATAATTATCTGAAGCATGGTTTCAGTTTTCAACCCCTGATTGGAGCCGATCGGGGCGGCAAGCGGCATTACGGTATGGACGCCGACGTCTTCAAGGCGTTTCGCCAGTACCGGGTCGGCATTGATATACGGAAGGACGATAAAGCCTTTTTTGACCAGGATTTCCGCGGCTTTCAAGGTTTCCACCGGATCAGGCAGCAGGTAGGTCGGGTCGGGATGAACTTCCAGTTTTATCCATTCGTGGCCGGCGGAACGCCCGAATTCGGCGATACGAATGGCTTCCTCAGCATCGCGCGCGCCTGCGGTGTTGAGCATTATTTTTATTTTCGAAGTATCTATGGCGGCGAGAATATCATCCTCATTATTTTCAAAATCAACCCTGGTAAGGGATACGGTTACAAGCTCTGTTCCCGAAGCGACAAGGGCTTTTTTCATTGCTTCCCGCGACGAAAATTTTCCGGTTCCGAGAAAGAGTCTGCTGTTAAATTCGACATCAGCTATTTTGAGCACTTTCATTAGCAAGGGCCTTCAGTTAGGTATTTTTCAAACTGTTAAAATAGCACTGATTCGAAAATATGAAAATGATTTAAGGTTTAAGATTTAAGATTTAAGAGAAAAATAGTAATGGACAGCCCCGACCAAAGTCGTTGTTTGAGAAAATGGGACTTTTGAGATACTTGGGGCGCTTGGGACTTTGAGTTTAAATTCAAAAGTCTTAACCGTCCCAAAAGAAATCACAACTTGATACCGCTCAGCAGGAGCAATTTCTCATCTTTCCCGGTTAACCAGGAAAAAGGTCAGTTCGAGAAGCGCCGAACGATATTCGTTATCGGGGAATTCGCTGAGGATTTTCGTAGCCTGCGCAATATAACTGTCGGACTTTTCACGCAAGTAAGCTTCCGCGCCGCAGTCCAGCATCAGTTTTCGCACCTGCTTGATGATCTTCGCGTCATATTCGTCCAGCCCAAGCATGCCCGCAAGGTGCAATTGCAGTTCCGGCTTCAGGCTCTCAAAAGTCTTGAGCAGAAGGATGGTGGGCTTTTCCGAAGCCAGGTCGGAAGCTATATCCTTGCCGAGTTTATCGAAATTACCGAAAATTCCAAGCCAGTCGTCATGAAGCTGGAAAGCGATTCCGGCGGCGGCCGCGAAGTCTCCAAGCATCTTTATCTCTTTACGTTCAAAATCACAACTGTCCAAAGCAATCGCGGCCCCGGCTTCCGCGCAGAAACG
>JBAYCO010000345.1:0-5074 GCA_041668685.1 Victivallaceae bacterium
CGAAAACGGCAAGAACATCCCGCTTCCGGCAAAAAATATAACTATGTTTTTCCCGCTCAAGCTGCAAGCATTCCCGGAAGGCACAATAAACCTTCAAGGTAATGACTGATAACCATAGGAGAATTTATTATGAGACAGAAAGGCTCTGAGTCAAAGTATTGGCGACTGTATTGGAAACAGGGAACCGCTGTACTGGTTCCCGTTGGCATTTGCGCTGGGGTGATTTATGGGTTACTGAAGCCGGATGTAACGCCGAAATATGGTGATTTTGCGATTGATTCGGCAGTCGCCTGGCTGGAAAACGCCGACCAGGGAAATTTTGACGTTTGCAAAAAAAACATCGTTGACCGTGATGGTTGGTTTGAATGGGTTGTCAAGGATCGGGAAAGCCTCGGTACAATAAAAGCCAGAAACCTGAATTCCCGCTGGGAAGTATCGGGAGCCGCTAAAGGAATGAAACGTTATGAGCTGAAATTTAATTCCAAGTTCAGCACTGACCAGCATAATATTACGGAGAGGATAGTCATCGAAACAGATAACAAGAGACAATTCAAAATTATAGTGACAAATTACTGGTTGCCGGATACTGATAGCGCCTGGAAAGAACTAAAAGTGAATGACGATACCAGAACCCCAATTATGGCTGTAGCGGAAAAAGTCTTGAAAAAGATTGACTCCATGGTATTACATTTTTCAAGCGACATTACAATGAAATAAGTAGAGAAGCAACTTTTTTAGGAACAATTACAACGTTAATTTACATAAGGACAGATTCATGGGTTTGCTCGATTATTTGATTTTTTTACTACCGACAGCCAGTATATTGGTGTTTGGATTCTATTCCCGCAAATATATTCGAGGAGTAGTCGATTTTCTTTCCGCCGGCCGGCTCTGCGGCCGCTATCTGCTGACGATAGGAGACATCGCCAACGGTATCAGCATCATCGGCATACTCTCTTTTGTCGAACAGAAATACAAGGTCGGATTTGCTGTTGGTTTCTGGATGCAAATGATGGTCCCTGTCTCCATTACGCTGGCGCTGACCGGATACTGCATTTACCGCTTTCGTGAAACCAAAGCACAAAGTATCGGGCAATTTCTTGAAATGCGTTATGGTAGTCGCGGGTTGCGTTTTTACACATCCGGAGTACGGGTTCTGGCAGAAATGCTTGCCCACTCTATTATGCCGGCAATTGCGGCAAGGTTTTTCATGTATTTTCTCGGGTTGCCGGAATATTTTTCAATAGGCGGCCTTGTTTTATCCACTTACATAACGCTGATGGCTGTCTGTATGTCGCTGGCTATCACTCTGATCTGTTGCGGCGGAACGTTGACGATCGTCCTTACCGATACTATCCAAGGCTTGTTCTGCGTTCCAATCATGCTGTTGCTTGGTCTTTTTCTCTTCTCAAAATTTGACTGGGGTTCCCAGATTCTGCCGGTGATTTCCGACCGGATCGCCGGAGAAAGTTTCATTAACGCCTTTGATGTCGAGAAAGCCCGCGATTTTAACATTTTTTCAATTGTAGTTTCTTTGATCATCATCATTCTACACCGTGCCACCTGGCTTGGCGGCGGAGCTTCTGGATCTGCCCGGAGCCCACACGAGCAGAAAATGGCGGCATTGTTGGGACAATGGCGCGGACTTCTCAGCGGGTTGCTGTATGTGGTGATTGCCCTCAGTATCATGACGATACTCAACCATAAAGATTTTGCTAAGGATGCCCGTGATATCCGTACCGAGATCGCTACCCGTGTAACCAACGATATCTTGACTGACCAGATGCAGCGGAAGCAAATGATAGCCGCATTCGAGAAAATTCCGATGCAAACCCATGTTATCGGCCGCGATAAACCGTTAAGTAATAAAAAAAATCTTGAAACAGTCTACTTTAAAACTGCGGAGCTAGTGCTTTCTGATGTTCCAAATGGACGAGGTAAAATTCAGGAATTCCGTAGTCTATATCACCAGCAGATGATGTCAGTTGTCATGCGCCATCTGCTGGGGAGGGGAATGCTCGGTTTATTCGCGTTAATGATGATTCTGGCGATGATTTCGACAGACGACAGTTACATCTTTAGCTCGACACAGACGATCGTACAAGATCTCATCTTACCGTTTTTCAAAAAACCGCCCAGTCCACATCTTCACATATGGATGCTGCGACTGAGCGCTATTAGTGTCGGGGCGTTTTTTCTGGTTTGTTCGATCTCGTTTGCCCAGATGGATTACATCGAGTTATTCCGCATGACGGTTCTGCCGATTTACCTCGGAGGTTGCGGCCCGGTACTGGTTTTTGGCTTATACAGTCGTTTCGGCACCCGACAAGCGGCATGGACCAGTATGCTTTCCGGAACCGGACTGTCGCTAATGTTTATATTCCTGCAGCGCAACTGGGCAAACATCATATATCCGGTCTTGGAACGCTATGAACTGGTAGATATAACCGGGCGGGCGTTTGAACTATTTTCCCGGCCTCTGAATCCTTATGTGAGCTGGGAAATGACTCCTTACAAGTTCCCGATCAACGGTTTTGAATCACTTTTCATGATCATGATGACCACATTAGTATTGTATATTGCGGTATCTTATTTAACATTCAAAAAACCGTTCAATCTGGACAGGATGCTTCACCGCGGCATTTATAATATCGATGGTACGTTCAAGTCCAAAACAGAATGGAGTTTTCACCATATTATGAAAACGCTGGCCGGCATTACCCCGACACATACGTTCGGAGATAAATGTATTGCCTGGAGTTTTATGGCATACAGTTATCTTTACACATTTTTCGGAACCTTCCTTTCCGTTATCGTCTGGAATTTGATTTCCCCGTGGCCTAAAGAATGGTGGGGTACCTATTTCTTGGTTGTTTTCATCATTGTACCGATGTTCATGGCGGCAATCACTGCGATTTGGTTTTGGTTGGGCGGCATTATCGATATGCGGAATCTATTGCGTGATCTCAAAAACAGAACCACTGACGATCTTGACAATGGAATGGTTCAGGATGGGGTTTCGATGGCAGATTTGGCAATGTTCAATAAGCTCGAAAAAAAGGAATGCAAGAAAAAAGAATAAACATCTTTATCGACATTCATAACCATGAAAATGTCTAAGCTGTAGACCTTCAGGTTAATGATTGGGTAAATCATAGGGGAAATTATTATGAAACAAAAAGACACTAAGTCGAGACATTGGCAGAATAAGCAGTATTTGAAATTGGGAATAGCTGTATTGATTACCGTTGGCATTTGCGGTTGGGTGATTTACTGTCTGCTGAAGCCGGAAGTAACGCCGAAATATGGTGATTTTGCGATCGATTCGGCGGTTGCCTGGCTGGAAAATGCTGATCGGGGAAATTTTGACGTTTGCCGGAAAAGCATCGTTGACCGCGACGGCTGGTTTGACTGGTTTGTCAAGGACCGGGAAAGCCTCGGTACAATAAAAGCTCGAAGTTTGGTTTCACGGCGAGAAGTGCCGGGAGCCGCCAAAGGGATGAAACGTTATGACCTGAAGTTCAATTCCAAATTTAGCGTTGACTTAGAACATAATATTACAGAACGTATAATTATTGAAACTGACGGAAAAAAGCAATTAAAAATTCTCATGGCAGATTACTGGATACATGGTAATTGGAACGCTTGGAAAGAACTGAAAGTAAATGACGATACTAAAGCTCAAATTATGACTGTAGCAGAAAAAGTCTTGAAAAAGATCGACTCCAGGGACATTGCATTTTTTAAACGACGTTACACTGAAATAAGTAAAGAATCAAATTATTTAGGGCGGAACTGGTCCGTAGACGTCGGCATCAAACGACTGTTAAGATTGTTTAGGCTCCGAACTGAAGGGACACCGTCATCCTGGAAATTTGACCGAATGGGAACATTTGTTCCGCTTGGCCGTACCGGTTTTAAATCATGTAATGTCTGGTATCATTTCTCCGCCACCGTCAATGGGGAAACAAAAAACTTTGTACTGCTTATATTTGTGAATAGTGACGCTTATCAAGGTAATACCCCTGACTGGAAATTTGACGGTCTCGGCTTTAGAGAAATAAAACAACAAAAATAGGGGTATGACTATTATGTTTACAAAATGCCGGAATTTAGGCAGTTTCACCCTCATCGAACTCCTCGTAGTGATTTCGATCATCGCGATCCTGGCCGGCATGTTGCTGCCGGCGCTGAACAAGGCCCGCTTGAAAGGAGCGGAAACGTCCTGTCTTAACAATCTGCATCAGGTTTCACTGATGTTTGCGGCTTACGCGCCAGATTACGGGGAATACTATCCTTCTTTTGACACTTCTCCCGTCTGGGGTGCAAAAGGCACTGTAAATTACGGCTGGACCTATTTACTGGCGAAAAACAGCAGTCCCAATTCTCCCGATACCTTTCGTTCCCTGTTCAAATGTCCACGTGAACAAAAACGTGAGTTTTCATATTGCATGAACATTCGGGAAGTCTCCAGTAATAATCCGGGTGTTTATGTTGGTTGGAATGCAAATAATTTCAGCAAGGCGAAAGTACCTGTCAGCAGTATAATCCTGATTGAAGAAACTGCGGAAAGCCTGTTTAATAATGACGACTGTGATCAGGATAACCCCAGCCAAAATTGTACATCAACTGACATCGGCCATCATGACAGTACCAGTTTGCTGTTGGCTGACGGACATACCGGGAAAATGCGGTTTTTCGATACCACTCAATTTACATATTTCACCACGGAGATGTTGGCTTGGGAATGAAAAGAATTAATTATAAAAGCTCTTTAGCGTTTAGAAAAAGAGGGAATTTATATAGAGGAAAGAATTGTGCGTAACAGGGACTTATAAAAGACCTGGAGAAAATCTGATTTTTAATGGAATGTTGCAAGTAAGACAAGATTCAAATAAAACCTTCAATAAAAGAGGAATATTGCCTATAAGAAGATTGAAAGAGATAAAACGCACCCATAATAAATACATTGCCTCGCTTCTGAAATAAGAGCGAGCTGCTTTGTCAGATCGTGAAGGAAGCCGTTTGGAGCGGCAAGCCTTTAAGTGAAGACGCAAATGCAAATGGTTAAACG
>JBAYCO010000346.1:0-5066 GCA_041668685.1 Victivallaceae bacterium
AGAAAATTATAAAGTTTTCCTTTTAATGAGTCAATCATCGGTTGACCCATGGCACGGCTGGAGACAGCCGTGGCTACATCGGGAAACGCAGGTAAAAGATAAATGATGCAGCCGCCCCTGTCCCCAGGGGCGTAAGCGACATTAGACGTTTGACTTAACACAAGCCCCTGCCCGATATGTTGTTGAAATATTTTTCAATTTTCATTAATTCCATTCTTGTAAAAACCTGAAATATCAGTATTTTAAAAAGCTCGCAAAAATACTCATCTATTTTTGGGGAATAACCGTTTCAGGGCGGTTTCAGTTGGTTGGCGGAAATTGATGTTCCGCCGTGAGAATTACAGTTAAAAAAGGAGTCCGCAGGACGCCGTTCCGTAAAACGCGCGGTTAGTCCGAACTCTACCAACAGAAGGAATAAAACGTGAAAAGCAATAACTCTAAACCCCCTCCCAAAAGTTTCGCTCTCGGAAAACACATGACCATCGAATATTACGATTGCGATCCGCATATTCTAGCTGACACAAAACTCATCGAAAAAGCCTTTCTAAAAGCGGCAAAAGACAGTAACGCCACCATTATAGGTTCCGATTTCCATTATTTTGAACCCCAGGGAGTAAGCGGCTTTGTTGTTATCGCCGAATCCCATTTCTCGGTACACGCCTGGCCGGAACACGATTACGCGGCGGTCGATATTTTCACCTGCGGCGATTCGATTAATTTCGAGGCGGCCGTCAATTCGCTGAAAAAAGAACTCAAATCGGACGAGACAATTATTTCATCCGTCATGAACCGCGGCATTACCAGTAATAACGGCGTTGAAAAACTCGTCCCGGTATTTGAAGACCGCACCCATCTCTACGCACTTTCATGGAAAAAGAAATTCGAAGCCAGCAATGCCTGGGGATTATCTACTTCCATTGATATATACAACTGCAACCCGGAACAAATCAGGGACGCGGAAGCCATAAAAGAGTTTGTAAAAGAACTCTGCAAAAAAGTTAAAATGACAACTCACGGAGAAACCCAGGTGGAATATTTCGGCAAAAATGAACGTATTGCCGGGTTCAGTATGACGCAGTTGCTCAACACTTCCCTCATTTCCGGTCATTTCGCCAATGCCACCGACACCGCGTATATTGACATATTCAGCTGCAAATTTTACGAACCCAGAGAAGCCGCTGAATTCGCGATACAGTTTTTCGAGGGCTCCAATTACCGGATGCAGACCGCTTTGAGAAGATAGAGATTTAAGATTTGAGGGATACGATGAATTCTATTAAAGACGGCTGGTTTGCCGAAATATGTGAAATGTGGCCGGGGCGCGCCCTGAATATAAAAGTCACAAAAGAATTATATAACAAGCGCAGCAAATTTCAGGATATCAAACTGTATGAAACCGAGTCCTGCGGTAAAATGCTGACGCTTGACGGTATAATCCAGTTTACTGAAAGCGATGAATTCGCCTATCAGGAAATGATGACGCATCCGGCGCTTTTTTCCCATCCAAACCCCAGGCGGGTTCTGGTCATAGGCGGCGGCGACGGCGGTATTCTCCGGGAAATAGCGAAACACGACACGGTTGAGGAAATCGACATTTGCGAGATCGACGAGGATGTAATCAATGTCTGCAAGGAATATGTCCCATCCCTGGCCTGCGGCTTTGACGACCCCAGGGTATCCGTCCATATCGCCGACGGCGGCATATTCATAAAGGAACGACGGAATTATTACGACGCGATTATCGTTGATTCTTCCGATCCGATCGGACCGGGCGAAGCCTTGTTCCAGCAGACTTTTTACGAAGGCATGAAATCCGCCCTCGCTCCCGAAGGCATTATCGCGGCCCAGGGAGAGTCAATTTTTCTCCATCAGGATATCGTCGAAAAGATGATGCGGATAACTAAATCATTATTCCCGGTATGGGGGTATGCCTGCGTCTTCATCCCGACTTATCCCGGCGGCAATATCGGCGTCTGCCTCGGCTCGATGGAACACCCCTTGGAAAAGCCGTTGCGTGTTCCAAATAAAGCCATGCAGGACAAGCTGAAATATTACACCCCGGAAATCCACAGCGCGTCAATGCATTTGCCGGCCTTCGCAGCAAGGTTAATGGATAAAGTCAGGAATAACCGCTGATTATTCCACCACCGTCGCCAGGGTAGTATCACCCTGAAGTACCTGTTCGAGGCTTTCGGGATCGGAAAAATTGAAAACGATTATCGGGAGTTCGTTGTCGCGGCACATTGAAAAAGCGGTCGAATCCATGATCGCCAGTTTGCGGCTCAAAGCTTCTTCATAGGAAATCGTTTCGAAGCGCTCCGCTTCCGGGTACAGCACCGGGTCGGCGGAGTAAATCCCATCCACTTTCGTCGCCTTCAAAACCGCGTCGCAGTCGGTTTCCAGCGCACGCAACGAGGCGGTCGTATCGGTAGTGAAAAACGGACTGCCGGTGCCGCCCGCGAAAATTACAACTTTACCCCGTTCCAAAGCTTTGACCGCGTCTTCGCGGTTAAAGCGTTTGGCAACCGGTTCCATAGGGATAGAGCTTTGAACTTCGGCGCCGACTCCGGCGGCGTCGAAAGCGTCTTTCAGGCAGAGGGCGTTCATTACAGTAGCAAGCATTCCCATGTAATCAGCTGTAACCCGGTCCATACCGTTGCCGGAGCCGACTTTACCGCGCCAGAGATTACCGGCGCCGCAAACCAGCGCGACTTCAATACCGTTATCGATCACGGTTTTTACTTTATCGACAATAAGACCGACCGCGTCCGCGGAAAACGCTCCCGGTTCACCGCCTTTCAAGGCCTCGCCGCTGATTTTCAGTAATATCCGCTTGTACTTATAAGATTTTTCCATGCCTGCTCCGCTGTTTTTGTTGGTTTTAATAAAAAATATCTGTTTTCTCCGCCATATCAAATTGAAAACAAATATTTTTATTCTTATCCGCTGTTTTTTCCTGAAAACATTGTATATTAATGGAAATTCTGCAACTTTTAATCGTAACGGAACCGTTGTCCTATGCAAACGTCTGATAAAATCAAAGTCGGGGTAATAGGAGTAGGCGCACTTGGACGCCACCACGCCCGCCTCTATAATCTCAGTGAAAACGCTGATGTCGTCGGCATCTTCGACGTTAATACTGAAAACGCGCAAAAAGTCGCTGACGAATTCAACTTAAAGGTTTATACCGACATGTCGGAACTGGCCAATGACTGCGAAGCCCTCAGTGTCGCCGTCCCCGCCACCTACCACATGAAAACCGCCCTCCCGCTTATCGAAATGGGCAAACACGTCCTCGTCGAAAAACCGCTGGCCGCAACCGTCGAAGAAGGCAAGGTCATGGTTGAGGCGGCTCAAAAATATAACGTCGTTTTCGGAGTCGGCCACACCGAACGCTTCAATCCCGCCATGGATTATCTTGTCACCCATCGCGGCACTACCTGCTTTATCGAAGTCCACCGCCTGGCGCCTTACCCGCCGCCGCGGCCGGGCCAGCACCGACGCGGCACCGAAGTCAGCGTGGTTCACGACCTGATGATTCACGACCTTGACCTGATATTGGATATCGTTGATTCCGAAATTGAACGTTTCGACGCGGTCGGAACCGCCGTATTGAGCGATTCCGAAGATATCGTCAATGTCCGTATCAAATTCAAGAACGGCGCTTGCGCTAATGTTACCGCCAGCCGGATCAGCGAAGACCTCCAGCGACGTTTCCGGGTATTCCAGGACGACGCGTATATTTCCATGGACTACGGCAACAACTGCGGCGTGGTCGTCAAAAAGAACAAAATCGGGCTGGCCAGGAAAAAAGTCAATCTCGATCCCAAAAACGCCCTGGCGGCGGAACTTGAAGATTTCATCGAGGCGATAAAGAAGACTAAAGCCGGCGGTAAAGTCGTCCATCCCAAGGTCTCCGGCGCGGAAGGCTTGAGGGCCCTGCAACTGGCAGAGGACATCGTTACCGAAATTCGGCGCTACAATAAAAAATATGCCAATCTGCATAATGAAAACTCCGTCAAAAATTAATCTTTTCCTGAAAGTCACCGGCCGCTGTGAGAATTTCTATCACAGCATAAGAACCCTGTTTCTGCCGCTGGCCGAACCTTCAGATGAAATAACGATTGATTTTACGGCCGCCCCCGGCATCACCGTAAATTGCGATATGCCGGGAGTCCCCCGCGACGAACGGAACTTATGCTGGAAAACCGCCGCCGAATATGCCGCCGTCGCCGGGATAGAGCCAAGCTGGCAAATTACACTGAAAAAAAATATTCCGGTTGCCGCCGGGATGGGCGGCGGCAGTTCCGACGCCGCCGCGGTTTTGCGGATACTGAACGAACGCTGCCGGAAACTCTCAAACGGGGAACTGGCGGCAATAGCCAGGCGTTGCGGAGCTGATGTGCCGTTTTTTCTTTCGCCCCGCCCGGCTCTCGCTTCCGGTATCGGGGATATTCTCGAATATCCTGAAATTGACTTCCCGGAAATACCTTTACTGCTGATCAATCCCGGCTTCCCGATTGCCGCCGCCTGGGCGTACGGCAAGCCGGCGGCGGAAAATATCGGGAAGCTTTCGACTGATATCGAGGAGAACATCATGGATGCCCTGCGGCAGGGCAATCTGGAAAAACTTTCCGCCCTGATCTTCAATGATCTGTCCCCGGCATGTTACAGAAAATTTCCGCTCCTGGAAACTTTGAAATCCGAACTGCTGGAATCGGGAGCCGCCGCTGTTGAAATCTCCGGCAGCGGCCCGACCATGTTCGCCCTCTGCGAAAACTTTGCGAAACGGAATGAACTCGCCGCCCATTTTACCGAAAAATATCCCCAAATGACGGTGATAAAAAGTAAGATTGAATATTGAACATCGAATGAATTGAACTTAACCGGCTCCGCCGGAATTTTCAAGTAGGCCGGCTTTCGATGAAAGCAGCAAAGAGCAACATTATACGGCCTGTCAACGTTGCACGTCGCCGGTCTCATCGAGACGCGGCGCTACTTAAAACCACTTTTTTAATCCTGTCAAAATAACCAAATTTCACTTATTATCCGGATATGGTATCTTG
>JBAYCO010000347.1:0-5034 GCA_041668685.1 Victivallaceae bacterium
AGCGTAGCGGTTTATGTCGAATCAGAGCTGGACAGAAAGGCGGTAGTCTTTATGCGTTTGGTACAGATTTTTGTGAAGAACCAAAAAATCGTCAGTAATACCGGCCAAAAGAAAAACTTCTTAAATCAAATAAAAAACATTGCGAACGCATGCCGTTGCGCGGTTAATTTTACTATCGATAAAATTGCCGCATATGATCCGGGGCTGTCCGAATATTTGCGGATTACCATCAGAGGAGGACGTAATCCCGGATATTTTCCGAGCGATATACGAGAGTGGTTTTTGTAGATTTCCACTGCCAATAATAAGCCGAATCGGATTTTTTTCTGAAAAAGATGTCTGATTCGGCATTTTTTTTGCAAAAAAATGTAAAAAAATTCAAAATCCAGACGAAATCTGGAAAGTCCAGACGAAATCTGTCCCCTTATTCCTTATAGAGAGGCATGCTTTTCTGATTCGCCGAAAATCGCTTGGCGGAGGCGGTCTCAGGTTTTGTTAAACGGAACTCTTTATATGGATAAGGAAAAAGAACCCATGAAAGCGCCGGTATGGCGTTATCACTCAAAAAATTCTTACAACGGCATTAATCCTTTTATCGTCAGGATTGTCCGGACAACAGCATCGCGAGCCATCGGCAAGGCCGGTTATAAGGAACACGATCTGCCGGATATCGAACAGGAACTGATGGCGGCTGCGGTAATCGGCACCCGGGATTGCGATCCCGGAGGCTTGATTCCGATAAATTTGGTACGGTGCATCGTTGACCGGCATCTTTACGGGCTGCTGCGCCACCGCTTGTCCCCGGGTAAGGATTGGCACCGCCGCTGTATTTCACTGAATGAAAAAGTCTGTTTCGACGAAGGCGAAAGCGTGGAACTGCTGGAATTCGTCGACACGCACCATGAACTGCTTTTCGGGATACTGCCGCAGCGTTACCCGCCGGTTGCGGATTTTTACATGGACATGGAATATCTCTGTTCGCACCTTACCCCGATCCAGCGCCGGGCCTGCGAGTTGATGCGGAAACACCCCCGCCGGGAAGTGGCGAAAAAACTGAAAGTTCCGCGTTCTTTCGTTGACGCCTGCGCGGCAAAATTGGCCGGAATTTTCCGCGAATGGAGAAACTTTCGGTAAAAGATCGTTTCCCGTACCCTTTTTCGCCGCCAGGACGCATCGTTTTTGCAAAAGGTATATAGAGAAGGCGCAAAATTTATCATCAAAAAAAGGATTTTCCAATGAATAAACCTGATTACATTATTATCGAACCCGCCGAGGAATATCATGCCAAGCGCGACCGGTTTTTATCCAGCCACGCGCTGGCGGATTTCCGCAATTGCCCGGAACTCTTTCATAAAAAAGAAACCGGCGACATTGCCGACTAGGACCGCCCGGCTTATGTGATCGGCCGCGCCGCGCACAGCCTGATCCTGGAAGGCCACGAAAAGTTCGACGCTGAATATATCGTCGGAGAGCCGGTCAATCCGAACACCGGCAAGCCCTACGGCAAAAATACCCAGGCATACCAGTCCTGGCTGGAAGCCCAAAACAAGGCGGTGATTTCGCCATCTGATTTTGAGTTTATCCGGCGTTTGCAGACGGCGGTTCAACTGCATAATATGGCGGCCGACATCTTACAGGACGGAATTGCCGAAGGCGTAATCCGCGCTAAATACCGCGGCGTACCGTGCCAGATCAGAATGGACTTTTTTAATCCTGAATCCGGTATTATCGATCTCAAGACCTGCGACAACCTCGATTATTTTGAAGCCGATGCCCGGCGTTTCCAATACGTATATCAGGCGGCGTTTTATCGCGCCGTGTTGCGGGAAGCGTCCGGCAAAAATCATCCGTTTCACCTGATCGCGGTTGAAAAACACGAACCGTTCCGCTGCGGAGCCTGGAGGATTTCCGATGAATCCTTAGATCTGGCCGAAGTTGAAAACGCCGCCGCCATCGGGCGGCTGCAAAAGTGCCGCGCCGAAAATCTCTGGCCAACCGGCTATGAGGAAATCCGCATTATCAACATCTGATTTTCCCTTAACTTCTTAACCCAAAAAAAAGGAGCCCGCATGAATATTGAATTTTTAAAAACGGCGCCGCCGTTCCGGGACTTGTTTCCAATCAACAAAAAAGTGCTTGACCGCGTTTACTGGGACATGCAGAAAAACGGCTACGACCGCAGTCAGCCGATCGTCGTCTGGGAAGGCCACGATACCACCGTGATCGACGGCCATACCCGGCTGCGAGCAGCCAGAAAGGCCAAGATATTCGACGTTCCGGTTATGCCGAAAGCGTTCGCTGATGAAAACGAAGCATTGCAGTATGCCATCCGCTGCCAGAGAAACCGCAGAAACTTAAAGGATTTTGAAATCATGAAGTGCATGGAAGAACTGGATAAGAGGAAAGACAGAACACTAAATTTCAATAATAATTCATCCAAAGCACCGAACGGTGCTTTGGGAAAATCAGCTCAATCCACTGCTGAATTGTTAGGCATAAATCATCGCAAAGTCGAACGTACCAGAACTGTAATGGACCGTGCTCCGAAGGATGTCAAGACCGCGGTCCAGTCCGGCAAAATGTCGATCAACGCCGCCTACAATCACACAGTCAACCGGAATGAACCCAAATCAGAAATCGTCCCGCTGACAAAAGAAGAACAGAACGCGCTTGCTGAAATTCTGAAGTTTGCCGAGAATCGGCTTTCCGAGCGGCTTTTCGATGAATTCAGCCTGGTGCTGACCAAAATTCTGACCCGTCACGGTAATGAAGTATAAAACCAACCCCAAACAGGAGGACAATACTATGAGTTTGCTTGAAAACATTCAATCCGGGAAACATCCGATGCCGCCGCGAATCGAAATTTACGGAGTAGAAGGTATCGGAAAATCAAGTTGCGCGGCGTCCGCTCCCAATCCGGTTTTTATTCAAACCGAAGACGGACTGTCGGAAATCGACTGCCATAAATTTCCGCTGGCGAACAGTTTTTCCGAAGTCATGGAAGCGCTGAACGCGCTCTATCAGGAAAAACACGATTTCCAGACGGTTACTATCGACAGTCTCGACTGGCTGGAACGGCTGATTTTCGATGAGGTCTGCCGGGAATACGGGGTACGAAGCGTTGAAAAAGCGGATGGTGGTTACTCCCGCGGTTATGTTCATGCCCTGACTTACTGGCGCAAAATTCTGAATATGCTTGACGCGTTGCGGAATGAAAAAGGCATGGCCTGCATCCTGATCGCACATTCCAAAATCGAAAAATTCGAGGACCCGGAATCTTCCGCCTACGACCGCTATTCGCCGCGGCTGCATAAACACGCCAACGCCCTGATCTCCGAATGGGTGGACGCGGTTTTATTCGCAACGCGCAAGTTCAGGACGCAGAAAGAGGACGCCGGATTCAACCGGGAACGCACCATCGCCGCGCCAATCGGAACAGACGGTGGCGAACGGATACTGCGGACGGTCGGCGGCCCGGCCTGCGTGGCGAAGAACCGCTTCAATCTGCCCGCCGAACTGCCCTTGTCCTGGAACGCGTTCATGACGGCGATGACCAATAACGGAGCGGAAAAATGATCCGGCGAAGTTGGGTTATCTACCGGCGGAAGTCGCGCCGGATTGTCAGCGTCGTCTACCATTTCAGGAAGGAGGCTCTCCGTGACCTGAAACTCCTTAACGATCATTACGGCAAACGGTATTACGCGATGCGGCTGACGAGAACCGATTCGGAAACCGGGAAAACTGTTTCCAGGTATCCGAACATCGAACTTAAAGAATTACCTAAACCGGAGGCGGAATATGGCTAAATGCGGCAGGAAATGCGAGGTCTGGAGCCGCCCCTGCGGCTACTTCAGGCCGGTTGAAAACTGGAATCGCGGTAAAAAAGAAGAATTCAAAGACCGCAAGGTCTTTAAAATCAACAAACAAACCCAAGGAGAAAAATAATCATGGCAACGCTTAATTTTGACGCAAACACCGTGGAACCCAATGTGGCTTTAGAACCGGTACCCGCCGGAAAATACACCGCGGTAATTATCGAATCGGAAATCAAGCCGACCAAGTCCGGTAACGGGCAGTTTCTGGAACTGACCTTTGAAATTGTCGAGGGCGAGTTCAAGGGCCGCAAAGTCTGGACGCGGTTGAACATCGACAATCCGAGCGCCGACGCGGTAAAGATAGCCAGGGGGAACCTCTCGGCTATCTGCCGGGCGGTCAATGTAATGACGCCGAAGGACTCCGCCGATCTGCACAATCTGCCGCTGGAAATCACGGTCAAGTGCAAAAAGCGCGATGACGCCGATGAAATCACCAACGAGATCAAAGGTTTCGCCCCCAAGGGCGCGTCTTCCAATCCCGCCGCTCCGCCGCCGCAGAAAAACGACGCCGCGCCGTGGGGAAGATGAGAGATAAAAGATCAAAGATGAAAGATTAAAGTTGGGAAAATTCTAAACTTTCAACTTTGGGGACGCAAGTCCCCTCTTTCAACTTTCAACTCAAAAACAGGGTTTTTGCCATGGAATTTGAACTGCCATATCCGCCGAGCATCAACCATTATTACCGGCATGTCGGGCCGCGGGTGCTGATCAGCCGCGAGGGGCGCAAATATCATGAGCGCGTGGCGGCGATTGTCCGGGCCGGGGAATGGCGGACGCTGCGATGCCCGGTCGAACTGACTATCGAACTGTACCCGCCGGACCGGCGCGTCCGGGACGCGGACAATTGCATAAAGCCGGTTCAGGATGCGCTCCAGAACGCGGGGCTGTTCGTCAACGACAGCCAGGTAAAAGACCTTCATGTGCATATGCGCGAACCGCTCTCCGGCGGGCTGTGCCATGTGGAAATAAGAGAAAAAAAGAGGTGAAATCATGCAACGCCGATGGAAAAGAATAATCATAACCAGAAGAGTCCTCAATAATTTGTACGACCCGGTTTTACGGGAAATCTGTTATCTGCTGATGGCCGGGTTCGGGCTGAAATATGTCCGCTTCCGGTTGAAGCTGCCTGTGTTGATTTTTGAAATATTCATTGACGAAA
>JBAYCO010000348.1:0-5028 GCA_041668685.1 Victivallaceae bacterium
AAAATATAAACTTGACGGCGTTGAATTGCTGCAAAGCGATCTGTTTTCCGGGCTCATGGGACGCCGTTTCAACTGTATTGCCGCTAATTTGCCCTATGTCAGCGCTAAAGAATATTCCGGGCTTATGCCGGAAGTCAGGGATTTCGAACCTGAACTCGCGCTAACCGCTCCCGACAACGGCCTGCGGCTGATCAGGGACTGCATAAAAGAAGCTCCGGCACATTTGCTTCCGGGTGGAACTATAATTTTTGAGATGGGTATAACACAGGGGCGGGAGATTTGCGAAGCTTTAAATGACACGGGGAAATTTAAAAATATCGAGATTATTCCTGATTATTCCAGGCGTAACCGTTTTGTCGCGGCAAAATTGAAATAAACTGTATTGATCTAAAAATTTTACTCCATACTGCAACCGGGTAGGCCGGCTTTCGATGAAAGCGGCAATGAGCAACATTATACGGCCTGATAACATTTCATGTCGCCGGTCTCATCGAGACGCGGCGCTACTTGGAGCCGCAACCAGGTACAAGATAAAAGTTTAAAATCTAACCTGAAACAGTATAAACCGGACTCAATCCTGAATTATTTCTTCTTCTTCAACTAATTCGTATTCAAGCCCGCTAAGGGGGTTGGCGTTCTTTTGCGCTTCGATCAGCTCGATAAGCAGTTTATTTGTCCGTCTCTGTTCAACGGCAAGTTCCTGGAAGGAAATTTGTATTTTGCGGATATTCGTTCCCATTCCGGTAAGATCGGTCTCGACATTTTTACGGAAAGAAGCGAACTGGGAACACAGTTTTGAGAACTTCGCGAGCGTAAGGATAAAAATCAGCCAGGTCAGTCCGCAGCCTACGCCGAGGATAATATATTCTACGGGGAGTTTCGGCATTTAAAATTCTCCAAATAACAAATTCAAATTAAACTATTATCATATAAAAGTAACATTATGAGGCAGATTTTACAAGTTATTATGGGAAAATAATACCGCTTTTCCCTTGTATTTAGCGCCTTTGCAGTTTATTTTTATTAAAATTATAAACGGAAGGTATGACATGTATAGATTGATCAGTTTAGGCGCTCTGCTTGCCTTGACGGCCGCAGGCTGTATAAATTATCACTATAAAGGCGCCAAATTCGAACCGACGGAAAAGGCAAATATCTATGAAAACGAGAAAAGTATTCCGGACCAGAAATATCTGGTAATGGGCAAATGTGTCGCGTCCGGACGCTACAGCGAAGTTACTCGTGAAAAAATGTACATACGTCTCCAGAAAGAAGCCGAAAAACAGGGCGCCGACGCTGTCCTGATCACTGCCTATCAAATCGTTCCCACCGGTTTTTCTGAAGAAACCCTTTTGGGACAGGATTCCGTGAGTTTGTGGTCGGAGGGAAGCGTGACGAATTCCGGCTGGAACCAGCTTTATGACAATTTTGACCAGTATTACGGCCAGGTCGGCAAAAAAGATAAAAGCACGACGCCGCTTTCCTATACGCGGATTGTCCGGGCGTCGTTTTTGAAATATGATAAAAACCTGCCAGAGGGTTTTGATATGGCGGCATTCGAAAAGAAATGGCGCAAATGGTCCAAATCCCTGAATAAGATCAAACAGCCTGTGCCTGTAAAAGGCCCGAATACGACTAAAGTGAAAAACGATGTCGTAAACTTCCGGGATATGAATTGATACGGTATTTTTCTGAGGTGCGCTATGAAAAAGCAGCAAATCACTTTTGAGTTTTTTGGAGATAAACGGAGTAATACGTCCGAAACAGCGCCGCAAATTGACGATGCCCCCGATGCGCAAACTCTGTCGGAAACAGCGGAACCCGGACAAGCCCTGACGCCGCTTAGAATGCGCCAGGCGGTACTCAAATGGCTGGCGAACCAGAATCCCTGCGGCATTGGAACTAAAGTCGCTACCCGTATATCCAAATACCAGGTGGATGTCGCCGCTTTCTGGTCATTGCCGGCCGGAACCCGGCGCCGGGTCGAAAAGACCGTCCTGGTGGAAATCCGCAATAACCGTGATCATTGCTGGCCCGATTGCAGCAACCGGGAAACCATTCTGGAAAAGATCCGCGAGCTGAAGGCGGAAAGAACCGCCCTGGAAAAACTGATCAGGCTGGAGGAACCCGAACTGAAGGCAAGCGATACTTTGTTCGAGGAATATGAATGCTGGGATTATGAAAAAAGCCGCAACCCGCAATACCATGATTGTCTGGCCAGGCTGGAGGAACTCCAGCATAGTTTGTACAAAGGCAGCCGCCTGGAACTGATCAGGCAGTCTCAAACCGCCGATTTTATTTATGTCGCCCTTCCGGAAGGCACGATCCATGCCGATGAACTTATTGACGGCATAGGCCTGCTGGCGATAAAGGATGACCTCGAAATAGAGGAAATAAAGCCCCCGGATACATTGATCTGCAATGCTGAAAACCGGAATCATATAGTGCAGAACATTGCTGTTGCCTGCTGTAAAAGCCTGCTTTTCGCCAACGGGGTAAATTTGTCAGGCGACCGGATATTTATTACCAATCCGCCCCGAAGAAGACGTAAATAATGTCCAGGTTTTTACTTAAAATACGTTATTTGATTGAATATATAGCCTGCCTTGGAGCTTATTTTCTACTGAAGCTGCAACCCCATTTCGTGGTTAAGGCAATCGCCTGGTTCTGGGGTTCTTTTACCTACTGTCTGCCGCAGGTAAACAAGCTGGTGAACGCCAATATAAAAACGGTTTTTCCCGAAAAAGGCATGCGGGAGGTGAAACGCATCGGGCGTACAAGCATGATCAATATGCTTCTTAATATTTTTGAGTTCCTTTGGATGGTTGACCGGCCCAGGCGGATTGAAAAATATACCCGGATCGTACCGGAAACCGTCAAATCCCTGACAGACTATATGGCGGACAACACCTGTTTGATTATGGTCAATCCGCATTTCGGCAGTTGGGAGGCGTCCGGCCTGATGGTAACTTATTACCTCGGTATGAAACTGGCGGCCGTCGCTACTCCGCTCGATAATCCGTATCTCAATAAGTTTTTCAACTCCGGCAACCGGGAAAAAACCGGCGGAATGCGAATTATTTTTTCGCAGGGCGCGATCCGGTCCGCGATCAAGGCCATGCGGGAAGGTATGAATATCGGGCTCCTGATAGACCAGAACACCAAAGTCAGGGCCGGCGGCGTTTTCGTCGATTTTTTCGGACTTCCGGTTCCTTCCAGCAAAGCTCCGGCGGAGCTTGCCCGTTTCGCGCTCAACAACGAAATTAAAGCCGATATAGTTTTCGGAATTTCTCTGCGCGACGAAAACGGGATTTTAATTGGCCAGGTCAAATCTTTGCAAAAACCGTTCGAACAATATGACGACCGGGAAATGATCCAGGAGTTGACGAACATATCGGAAGAATTTATCCGTAAATACCCCGAACAGTATCTGTGGCTTTACAAACGCTTCGCCCATATCCCCAGAGATATTGATGAAGAACGTAAAATCCGCTATCCGTTTTACGCCCGGACCGTAAAAAAATCTTTTTACTCCAGAGTGAAAAATTCCAAAGCGAAATGTCTATGAATAAGACGAAACCGGCAAAAGTAATAGAAGGCGGATGCACTCTGCGTAGGCTGAGCCTGAGCGTAGCGAAAAGCAAGGTGTTTGAAAAATCAGCATAGCGCATTTTTTAAACACATTGAGCGTTCGAGTCGGATCGTTATGACTTTTGTCGGAGCCGTCGAATAAGAGTGGATTGGTATAAAGTCCGATTTTCTCTTTTAACGGCTTTGTCAATCCGCAACATGGCTGTATATTCCATAACATGAAGAAATCACTGTCACATTTACCGGAACATAAACAGGAAGAGCTTAAGACGCTTACCGGAGTCATTACGGAAAAAGTTGATGCCGATTTTGTAATACTTTTCGGCAGCTATGCCCGCGGCGACTGGGTCGAGGACAGATATATCGGTGATGACGGTATTGTTTACGAGTATAAAAGCGACTACGACATATTGATCGTCATTAAGGATCCGCGCAAGTACGAACACAAATATCCCCAGGAAAAGATCGCTAAAAAAGCCCGAAGTCTTGGAGTACGTACCGATTTGAGCGTAATTTTCCACAGCGTATGGGCATTTAAAAGAGCCGTAAATAAAGGTTTCTACTTTTTCGCTGATATTATCCAGGAAGGCATTATGCTCTATTCGTCCGGGCGCGTTCCATTGCCGGAAATTAAAGAACTAAGTGTCAGGGAACGCAAGTATTATGCGCAAAAGGATTTCGATAATTGGTTTAAAAGCGCGAGTGAGTTTTATATTGATTTTGAAAATGCTTTTAAAAGAGCCAGTTATAAAAACGCGGCTTTTCTTCTCCATCAAGCGGCGGAACGTTTTTATACCACAGTATCTTTGACTTTTACCAGTTACAAGCCTAAACTCCACGACTTGGAAAAGCTGGGTATCAGGGCACAGACATTAAGCGATGAATTCAAGGATATATTCCCAAGAGAGACGCAGAAAGAAAAGGATTTATTCGATTTGTTGAAACGCGCCTATGTGGAATCCCGCTACAATATGGAATATGAAATTACCGGAGAAGAACTCGAATGTCTTGCCGGGCGCGTCAAACTGCTTCAGGCAACCACTGAAAAAGTTTGTAAAGAAAAGATAGAAAGTTTTACGGGTTGTGAAAAAGATATTGATAAAGCGGAAAAGATGTAGCCCCCTGTTCCCGCCATGCTGTTTAAAGTGTAGCCATGGCTGTCCTCAGCCGTGCCGACGCTCAAGGTTGTAAGAATGGAATAAAAAACCACACCCAGAGGACGTGGTATTGCCTTAAACTCCCCATAGGGGAGTGGGAAACGTTAACATAGAAGGAAACGGTTGATAATGTAGCTCAAGCGTCAAGCTTGAGTCGTAAAAAACCGGGCTCAAAGAACCCGGCATTGAAAAAACTCCCCATAGGGGAGCAGGAGACGTTAATGGAATTCCAGAGTTTAACTCTCATGCAACGTTCCCCACGCCCCTGGAGACAGGGGCG
>JBAYCO010000349.1:0-5002 GCA_041668685.1 Victivallaceae bacterium
ACCGGGAAGCCTTCAGTAAAGGCAAGAAACTTCTGGATCGGGCCTATACGGCGGCTAAAACAAAAGACGAAAAGCAAAGGGTTGATTTCCTCCGTATCGGCTGGCAGGCCGCGGTTAATGACATGGACTATTATAATGCGATCATCGCCCTGGCAAAAACCGGGGAACCGTTTGCGCATATACCGACAGATACGGTAAAGCAGGTTTCTCCGGAAGAAAAAAAGGAACTGGTCAACCGGGCGGTCGCCGCCATGACAAAAAGACAGGCTTTCCTGGTGAAATACAAGGAATCCGAAGCTATTCCGTCCGCACCATTCGCCAATGCGCGCAAACGCCTTACCGGGTTCTGGGACAGCCGGATAAACAAGCTCAAGGCGGAACTTGAATCCGGGAGTGAAACCGGAAAACATTCAATTCCCGATCCGTGGAAATTTTCAACCGACCCGAAAGAGCGAGGTAAAAAGGAAAAATGGTTTGCTCCTGAATACGACGATTCGAAATGGAAAGAAGCGGTTACTACCACTTTTTGGGAAAATCAGGGATTTACCGCCTATGACGGCTGGGCCTGGTACCGGAAACAAGTTCGTTTTCCCGAAAAAAAACAGCGGGAGTGGTTTCTGGTACTGGGAGCAGTCGATGAAAGTTACGAACTTTACATAAACGGCAAACTGATCAGACGTTTTGTTTACGATCTCGCCGCCAATCCTGACAGTTGGAAACAACCCCAGAAAATAGCGCTTGACGACCCGGGAATAAAATGGGGAAAAGACAATCTTATCGCGGTTGCGGTTCATGACCGCGGCGGGGCGGGAGGAATCTGGCGGCCGTGCCGTTTTGAACCGGTTTGCAAAAACTATATCCCACAAAAAATGACGGATTGGGAAAAAAACGGAAAAATCAAGGTTGTTCCAAACGCAACTGATCCGGGTATTTCCGAAATAACGGTATTCGGGGGCAGTAAACTGCCGGCCAAGTTGATGCTTTCTGTCAAAGGAGTTCCGACCGGCAAAGATTATCTGGTGTTTTCCGCGCTTTGCCCGGTAAAAATGGAAATCCCTTCTTCAAAAGCAAAATCCCGGTTCAGGATCAGGGTACTGGGCTTTAATAACAAAACGCTTATCCGGCCGGTCATAGAAGCCGGTACGTCTTTCCTGAAAAAGGATAACTGGATAACCGTTGCTAAAAAATTCCGGGTGAAAGAAAAAATGACATCCCTGCACTTAACCTTATACTTCCCGTATCCCGGAACTTACCGTTTACGCAATGTGACATTGCAGGAAGCGCAGTAATTTGTTATTTGGACAGGATAAACGGTGGTTTTAGTAGTGCCGAGAGCAGCCTTGCTCCGGCACCGAGGGCCTTAAATGCGGATATAAACGCGCACTCGTGACTACTGAAAAATCCCGGCAGAGGCCGGTTAAGTTCATGGTTATTTTGACACGGTGGTTTTAGTAGCGCCGCGTCTCGATGAGACCGGCGACATGCGACGTTGACAGGCCGTATAATGTTGCTCTTTGCCGCTTTCATCGAATACCTGAAAGTCAGAATCTGCGGTGGACTTTCTTCTGTTTGATTTTGGGTTCCTCTAAATAGAGGGAATACCATAATTCGCCCAGCCCGGCATTGGAAAACTGCTTGACATTGCCGTTCGCCAGTTTTTCGCGGTTTTCGGCGATGGCCGGATGATCGACCGCTTTGCGGGCGTCGGTCAGGAGCTTCAGGGCTTTATCCGCTTCGCCGTTCTTGACCAGTATCCAGGAATACAAACCGTAAAGCAGCGCCGCGTTTTCGCCTTTCTGGCGCCTGACTTTTTTCCGGAAAAATTTCTCGATACCCTCTTCTCCGCGTTTATACATGCGGGCCAGCTTGAAAGCCGAAGCACGGGGATCCAGAAATAAACAGTCCGGCATAAGTTCGTCAACCTTTTTAAAATCCTTTATCTGGTAATAGAACATCATGCGCATGGTGCTTATCTGCTGTTTGAGCAGAAAATTCCATTTAAAATAACGGTCTACCTGATAAGTGGCCTTCAACGCGTCGTGAATAGCGTCGTTCTGGTCCTTTTCCAAAGTCTTCTGGACAGCCTTGGCGTTCGCGCCGGGACGGCTCTGGAACATCTGGAGTTTACGGTTTATTTTTTTCTGCGCCTCGGTCATTTTATCCTGAATGGCGCCATTTATTTTATTTATCTTGTGGCGGATAAAAAGCCCTGTCCCCACCCAGCAGGCAACAAACGCGGCTACGGCGTTGATCACAGTCCACGCGGTTCCGTATTCCATGGAACTGAGCCAGCCGATAAGGGCGGCAAAAACTAACGATATAATCAAAGTATACATATAAACTCCTCTCTCAGTTATCAATTTTCAATTGTCAGAGATTTGTAATTATTTCTTCTTTCGGTTTTTTTTCTGCTGCTGTTTTTTAAGTTTTTTAAGCCGTTTTCGTTTCGCGGCGTCATCCTTGGAGAACGAATTTTCCGAGGCCATGAAATCTCCCATTCCGCTATCCATGGCGGGCGTCATGCCTCCCATGGAGTCCAGCCCGCCCATGGCCGGCATGCCGCCGCCGGTAAAACTGTTGAACAGTCTTTTGAACATGCCGCTTTTCTTCATCATTTTGCGCATCTGGTTAAATTGTTTAACCATCCCGGAAACCTGTTCGAGCGAATTGCCGCTGCCTTTGGCGATGCGTTTACGCCTGGAGAAATCGACCATATCCGGACGGCTGCGTTCTTCCGGGGTCATTGACAGAATGATCGCCTCGACTCGCGAAAAGTGTTTCGGGTCGAGCGCGCCCACCGCCTTGCTGATGTCCCGGCCGCCGGGCAGCATTTTTAATATGGATTCGGCGCCGCCGAGTTTGGATATCTGTTTAAGCTGATCCAGGAAATCATTAAAATCAAACTGGTTTTTCTGAAATTTGCTTTTGAGTTTTTCGGCTTCCTTGAGGTCAAGTTCTTCCGTCGCCTTTTCCACGAGGGAAACGACGTCGCCCATGCCGAGGATTCTCGAAGCCATGCGGTCAGGATAGAACACTTCAAAATCATCGAGTTTTTCACCAACGCCGACGAATTTAACCGGACATCCAGTGACCCGGCGCATCGATAAAGCGGCTCCGCCGCGCGCGTCGCCGTCGAATTTGGTCAAAACCAGCCCCGTAATGCCGAGCGCCCGGTGAAAATGATCCGCCACTGAAACCGCTTCCTGGCCCAAAGCCGCGTCCGCGACCAGCAGGATTTCTTCGGCTCTTGCCGCCTGGGACACCCTGACCAGTTCCTGAACCATTTCTTCATCGATCTGCAAGCGGCCGGCCGTATCTACCAGGACAACGTCAGCGTGCTGGAATTTGGCTTCATCAACGGCGTTGACCGCGATTTGGGCGACATTCGGGTTGCCGCGTTCAGCATAGACCGGGACGTCTATTTCGCGGCCGAGCACTTCCAACTGGTCGATGGCGGCGGGACGGTAAACGTCACCGGCAACCAGCAGGACTTTCTTTTTGTCTTTTTTCAGCTTGAGCGCCAATTTGGCGGCGCTGGTGGTTTTGCCGCTGCCATGCAGGCCGACCAGCATTATCACGGCGGGAGAGGATTTAAGGTTCAGCGGAGCTTCCGCTTCTCCCATCAGTTCGACCAGGCGGTCATTGACGATTTTGGTAAGCTGCTGGGCCGGAGTGACACTCCTGATCACTTCATGCCCGATACAGTCTTCGCCGATCGTTTTTACAAATTCTTTTACTATTTCAATATTGACGTCCGCTTCCAGCAGCGCCAGTTTTATTTCCCGCATCGCCTCCCGGATATTGGATTCGCTTAAACGCGCCTGTCCCCGCAGTTTGCGGAAAGTATCCTGAAGCTTATCGCCAAGTGCATCAAACATATTAAGAACTTTTTATTTTACCGAACAATTAATGTTTCAACCCAAATCAAAAGTAGATAATATAGTCTCAAATCTCACAAATACAACATCTCACGTTTGAAAGTTGAAGTACTTTGCTGTATGGTTATTATGTTGCAGAAAAATTACGGCTTTGGAGAGTCTTGTAATGGAAGTACATTGCCCCAAATGTAATATGGCATATGAAGTCAGTGAATCCCACCGGGATGCCTATATGTTCTGCCTGGGATGCGACAGTTTTTTCAAGATAAAAACGGCCGTCTCAAACTCAAAAGAAGAAAAAATCGAGTCTCCGTCCGAAAACGAGCCTGAATCCCCGAAACGCCAAGGCGCCGCCTTCAACGAAAAAGCGTCCGTATTGATTGAAGATTTTCTCAATCCGGAAGAGGATTCCGAAGATCTCCCGGAAGATATTTCGACGGAATATATTGATTTCCTGAGCACCGGGCTGGAGCTTGATTCCGGGGACATCCTGAAACACTAAGCGGTCGGTACCGTCCGGCGTTGCCGATTCAAAAAATTCCCTGAGAACCCGGCTTTCCTCAATGCTGTAATCCAGTGACTTTTGCAGATTTTCTATCGCATTCAGCGCACCCCTATCGGCTGTCCCACAAGAAAGCCCATGAATTTGCCGTAGACTTTAGCCGCTGATAATTTCATTTGTCGTTTCATGCCAACAAATCTAATTTTTGTCAAAATTACTTATCAATTCTCATAAGCAACACAGAACGTGGCGACAGTTTTAATATCGTTGTACGGTTTAATTCCACAATGCAATCATTCCATATATCCCACCCATGTGTGGATAGGAATGGTAATTTTTCAGGGACAATTCGAGAAATTATGAAAAAATCTAATTTATATAAGGTAAATAAAGAAGTAACATTTAACAGGCGAGCATCAACAATATTGGGACGGATAAACTGGATTCTAAGCTTACAGAACAATCGTGAAATAGGATGATAAAATTATGATATCTAACCCCAATACTGCTCATTTAACGCTTGAATATTGAAATAATGCTGCTATATTATTTGCAACCCTAACTCAAGGAGGTTGCGGATGGCGCGAACCAAAGCCAGTATTGGAGAACTTCGAAACAGTGA
>JBAYCO010000350.1:0-4986 GCA_041668685.1 Victivallaceae bacterium
ACTGTTTCGAAGTTCTCCAATACTGGCTTTGGTTCGCGCCATCCGCAACCTCCTTGAGTTAGGGTTGCAAATAATATAGCAGCATTATTTCAATATTCAAGCGTTAAATGAGCAGTATTGGTCTTAAAGCCCATTATCTTGCCAATGGCAACAAAATCATGTTTTACTTCATCCTCGACAGGATTTTTTGAATTCGCTATAGTTTCAATGAACGCCTTATTCTTTGCATCTAAACGTAAACCGATAAATGAAACAACTACAATTAATACGATTGATAAAAAAACAGAGAAGCCAAATACAATCCAACGCTTTTTATACTGCTTTCGTAGTGTTTCTATATATTCAATATCAGTTTTTCTTTGTGCAAACAACTTCATATTACCTCCATAGGGTTACCAGAAAATTAATGACCTTTATTAAAGAGCTCCACCGGAGCGATTTTACAGTAGCCATGGGCGTAAGCCCGTGGTTAATGGAACACATTTAATTCAAGCTCCATAGGAGCGGCTAATCAAAACCGGCATCAGTCGCTCCTATGGAGCTTAATATTTGGCTATCTCGTTTCTTTTCAGCAAACAAAATCTGAATAGTAAAAAATGCAAAAGATGCTCATTTTCGCCGTTTTCCGGGACTGACGCCGAATCTGCGGCGAAATGCCGTACTAAAATAATATTGGTCGCCGAAACCGCAAAAGAAAGCTATTTCTTTTATAGACAGTTCGCTTTTGGCAAGCAAGGCTTCCGCTTCCGCGAAACGGGAATTATCCAGATATTGTTTAGGCGACAATCCGAACTTTTCCCTGAACGTTCTGTAGAGAGTCGAACGGTCAACGTTAAGTTGCGACGCCAACTGTTCAACAGTTAATACCGCCCCTTTATGTTTGTCAATCATCAGCCGGCAGGTTTCGGCAAGACATGTTTTCCCGGCACCGGCATCTTCCGTTTTGCCGGTCATCGTAAGTAATTCCCAGACCGCCGATATCGGGTAGACTTCGGAATATTTTCCTGAGGTAAATTTTTCAGTAAGAACGTCCAGCCATTTCATCAGACGGCTGTCGCTTGACAGATCCATAAATGGTTTGTCTTTCGAGAAGCCACCAAGTTTCAGCGCCGTTTCGAGGTTCTTTCCCTTTAGCATTTCCCAAGTATATTTCCACGGAGAACTTGGATAATCACGATAAATAATGTGATTCCCCGGATAAAACATTATTACAGAACCTGCTCCCGCTTCGTAATCGACACCATTTATTTTCATCAGGCCGCGGCCTTCGGTTATTACGTGACACGAATATGCGGAAGGAACTTGTTCAGATTTAAAATTCCCCCAGCTCTGGAACACGCCTATTCCGGAAATATAAATATCCGGCAGATATCCGGGAACCCAACCGGCTTTCACTGCAAAAATTTCTTCTTTACAGATTTTTGTCATTTCCATTCTTGCATCATTTTTAAATCTTTTACATCATTATCTATATTGACATAAATATATTTAGCACTTAAACTATAATTAGTCAATAGCATCATTTAGCAAAAAATAAAGCATAATAAAAAAACAGGCAATTTTAAAATTTTTACGGAGCCGAAAAACCGGCTATCGATTACAAATATAAAGAAAAAACGGGAAAAAGTTGTTTTTATCTATTAAACTACGGGAAAAATCCATTTATTATTTTTTTTAATGTTGTATACTAATAGTATGGACAATGTCATCATGCCGGAAATAAACATTAAAATCAATCGTTTTGATAGAAAATCAACAAATTTTGAAATGAACGATTACAGTACAATTAAAAACGTTTTTTTCGACATAGACAATACCATTACCGAAAGCATACTCGGATATAGCACGGTTGGGTATTTTGAATATGTCATGGCCGGAATGCTTTGCCGTTTGAAAAACATGAGTTTTGCAACGGCCCTTGAAAAAGTGTTGGAGACCGAAGCTGAATATCCGTTTCATGATCCGTTTTCCGCGTCGGAAGCCCTTACAATTCCCGTGGACTCTTACCAAAACGAACTCGCGGCATTTCAGGATAAATATTTGCGGGTATTCGAAGATGCGGTAGAACTGGTTAAGACTCTAAAAAAGGCCGGGGTAAGTCTTTTCGTTACCAGCAACAACAGTTACCGGCGGGCATATGCGGCGCTTCATGGCGCCGGGCTTTCCGGGTGGAACGACTCAGAATATTTTACCGGCGTTTTCTCCCCGGAAAACACGGGCTTCAACAAGTCGGATATCCGGTTTTATAAACAGGTGATTACATCCGGGGCTTTCGATCCCCGCGAAATGCTTGTTATCGGCGACAATATGACCGATGACTACAGAACTCCTTTGGCCGCTGGAATCAAACATGCGGTAATTATAGACAGGAGATACCCAAACAAACCGGAAACAGCACATAGCGTCAATGATTTGCGCCATCTGGCGAAAAAATTCCATAACCCGGTAAAAAAAAACGAAAAACAAAGTCTTTTTTGTGAAGAAGCAACTTTTGCTGAATAATTTTTCTCCAACCGTAAAAACATTTTACGGGGAAAGTTATAATAATTAATCAACCGCAAGGAGGTTCATAATGAGAAAGGCAAATAAAAAAGGCAGACTTGAGTTTACGCTCATCGAGTTGCTTGTCGTGATCGGCATCATTGCGATTCTTGCCGCCATGCTGTTACCGGCATTGAACAAGGCAAGGCAAAAGGCCTGGCAGTCCAATTGCACCGGCAATATGAAGCAGATCGGTTCCGCGCTGGTAATGTATCTGGACGATTATAACGGTTATCTGATAAGATGGGGACAGGTTGCTGCCGATAATTACGCCCCCGCGCTGGCGCCATATCTGGAAGTCACAAAACGCAGCGGAGTCGCCTGGAATCAGTCCAGTGACATCTTTCAATGTCTCGCGGCTCCGGAGTATATATACGATTATGCGAATAATGCCTGGACAGGTTATACCAGCTCTTCAGCGCCGTTCAAAAGAATTACCCAGATAACCCGGCCGACACAGATAGTTTTCCTGGCGGATGTAAAGAACGTTGTCATATTCACTACCGTGGATAAGTTCGATCCGAGACATAACGGCTGGGGCAACGGGGTATACATGGACGCACATGTCGAAGCCAAAAGAGAACTGGAAACTTCAAATCTTTATTAAAACCGATTCCGGGTAAAAATAAAAACAACATAAAGAGGCTGATCTATGCCAGGATACGGCAACAAGTCAGGAAAATTTTGTTTCTATGCAATATTATCAATCATCTGGGCTATATTAATGAGCTTAACAACGAACAGCGTTAACGCCGGGGATAATTGTACATTTTTGTTTCTTGGTGATCTGCATTATAAGCCGCCGGAATACAAAACGGCAAAAATGCTTCGCGCCATTACCGAGGATTTGAAACGCAAAGGCTATAAGATAGACTTTGTTTGTCATGTCGGGGACCTGATAGAAAATCAAAACGGCAGCAAACCGATATCCGATGAAGCCGGAGCAAAGCAATGGAAATATGCGCTGACCGATATCAAAAAAGTTTTTGAAGTTCCATTCTTTATGTGTCCCGGCAATCATGACTGGTACGGGAATAATTCATGGTTTGGCGGAAAAAACAATATTCAAAAATATTTCCTCCCGTTCGTTGCTTCCCAAACCGGCAAATCAACAAACGAAAAACCTTTTTACGCGTTTCGCTGGAAAGACTCATATTTTTTGTTTACCAACCATGAGGGTTTTGATACCGGCTGGGATATAGAGCAACGCAAATGGCTGAAAAAAAGTCTGGCGTACGCAGACGAAAACCCGGCCATTAAACATGTTTTCATCTTCGGCCATCCCAATTTATGGAATCTCAACTACATGCGGTTCAACGAAAACCACGCGCTCCTCAAAATTATCTCCGGATGCAAAAAAGTTGATGCATATTTTACCGGACATACGCATTTTAACAATGCTTCCGTATGGCGTTTTAAAAATGGAACCGGTATCCTGCAAATCAGCGGCAGTCCGCACCTGTCTAAAAACAGTTTGACCGCACTGGGAGAAACGGAATTGGTTCTCAATCCGCCGCCTTCTCAACGCGGTTATACCAAAGGGTTCGGTTATTTGAATGCTTATTACCTGGTAAGCGTCGGTAAAAATGAGGTTAATGTTATCCTTGAACGGATCGGGAAAGGAAAAATATGGGAATTTTCCTGGTCGCGACCGGGCGATATCCGGGAAAAACTGTTCCTGGCCAGAAAATTGACGCGGGAACTGGCTGAAAATGAATTAAAGGATATTGTCGAAGCCCGTTTCTGCTTCTTCAACTGGTTTCCGGAAACCATTCTTCCCGCGGCAAAACCGGTCGAAGTATTTTTCAACGGCCATTCCCTGGGGGCACTGCCTGTAAATTCCCGCTCCTGGGCGGTCAATCACCATAAATCTTTCATCCCGATACCGAATGAACTGGTGAAACTTAAGAACCGGATAAGCATCAGCAATCCCAATCGTGAACAATTCGCAATCCGGGATTGCTTTTTGGAAGTTAAACTTAAAGACGGCAGAAAGGCGTATTCGCTGCTTTGTCCAGAAGTGTTAATCGCGGGAGACTGGAAAAATATGTATCTGAATTTCGGTTTGTCTCATCCCGGTTACGGAACCATATACAGTTCCCTGGAGGTGAATGTTCCCGAAGAAATGATAAAAAATTACAAGCTGGATGAGAATATTTCATTCGATCTGCAGTTTAACAGGAACTGCCAAATCATTTATGAAAAAAGCCGGATGTAACGGCTCGGTGATCCAACGGCCGAAAGCGTTGGTCGAGCCTCTTGACGGCTCGAAATTTTGCGCAACTTGTTGCGCTTGGATAGTACCGCTCTCGAAAAGAGAGGCTTTTTAAAAATGAGCATGCAAATTTTTAAAAAGATGCGAACGTTCGAGCTGAATGCAGAGAGTGCGCGGTACTTCAGCGAGAAGCCTTGTCAAGGTGTAAAACCGGCATAAAGCCGCTTCCT
>JBAYCO010000351.1:0-4985 GCA_041668685.1 Victivallaceae bacterium
AACGGCAGGCCCAGGCAAAGCATGTCTATGGCTCCCCGTGAAGTGTTGACAGTCATTTCCGCACCGGCAATGAAACGGACGTCCGGATAATTTTTCGCGGTATCCAGTATTTCGGGGATGGAATCCATCGTAAAATGCTCGGCGATCGCAATTGCCCGCGCATTGTTTTCTCTGGCCAGGCGGAAATACGCCTCCACCGGCGCGCACGCGTCATAACTCCAATAACTGTGAAGATGCAGGTCGTATTCCGCTTTTGTGTAATTATTCATTTTTATCATATCGGTTTCACTCAAAAAAATTCTTTCCTTTTTCGGATTCAACGTAAGTACCGGAAATTTATATTCGTTTTCCCAAAACGCAAATCTTATTTCTTCAATTCAGAAGTCAATTTCCGAATGTGTTCCGCCGTTTTGCGCCGGATATCCTGATAATCACCGGATGTGAATTTTTTGGAAACGGCACAGGTAAAGGGAAGTCCTTCCGCTGTCAAATGTCCATTTTTTGCGGGTATTTCAAGTCCCTGCGGCCGAGGCAGCATACTTGCTACTTTTTCCAGCCATTTTTCGGCCTCCACTACCTCATCATGCCGGTCTTCAAGATGATAATGCTCTATCAGCCTTTCCAAGGTATAGAAATATTTCAAATCATCTATTCCTTCCCGCCAGGCTTCCCAACAGCGCGTCGGAACCGGCGTTATGTTATCTTTCGGCGAAGGAGCGGAATAGCCGTACCAATGCCCGCCTTCCGCATCCATGGTAAAGGGATTCAAGTTTTTGCCCTGCCAGGCTTTACGGTTAAAGTAATAGTACATCCAGTCAACCCGGGCTGAAAACGGATTGATCCATGTATATAGTCCGTTTATAATCCTCTCAAATTCAGGCGTCATGCGGGTTCCCGTGGGATTGTGATACTGCCAGGCCTGATCTTTGCTTTTCCTTAATTCACTCGTATATTCCGCAATGGAGCGTCCCCTGGCCAGCCAGGTTTCGAAAGAAGGTCCATGGTGCCCTCTGATATCCACATACGGGTCTATTTCCATTCGCATTTTTTCAGCATCTTCTCCGACCGTATGAAGAGTGGCGTACATCTTAAAATCCGGAACCTGCCTGACAGCTTTGGTCAATACAATATAAAGCGGCAACCGGCCCTTGTTGAAAACTTCGTCCATATGGGTGAGGATAAGCTCAAATTCAGAATATTTCTTTTTTAATTTTTTCAAATCAAGCAGAACCTGCCTGCTTAGTTCAAAAAATTTCTTGTCTTTTTCCACCTCCGCGGCCAATTCGACAAAACTTTTGTCGTTTTTTTCATGTCCTAGTAGGGATGCCAAGGCGTTAAACCTCGTATCTATTATCACGGGACCGGTCATGCCAGCGGCTTTCATTAAATCCATAGTCCGCTCAATACCCGAAAAATCCCATCTGATATCCTCGTTTTTCAAATACTTAATACTGCATCGGCACCTGTTTATGATAATGTCGCCGCCATGTCTTTTGATATCTTCCAGTTCCCAAAGGGGCTTCTGCGAACCGCCATAATAATCTTTGCTGCCGCAGTAATAATAAACTCCGAATTTTTTGTCTGGATTGTTCCGGAGTTTGAAAGGCAGAACCTCCAGCTCAATATCCAAAGCTTTTGCTGTTCCGCGACGGGGAGAAACAATTACCTTTCCCTTGTATATTCCAGGGACGGCGGTATCCGGTATTCTAAAAGTAATCCATATCTCTCTGAATTCGCCGTTTTTTAACGAGACCGGTTCGTATTCCGGTAAAAACCTGTTCGTAATAACGCACTTGTCGGGAGGTAAGCCATAAAATATTCTTTCCGGAACCCGCAGCACAGTTCGCACCGTAATATCAGCTTTGGGTATGACATTGTTTCCGGATTTTAATTCCGTCAAATCAATTTTTATGTTATCCAGAGCCTGTTGCGCGTAAATAACAAAAGTAACCGGCTCATACTCTCCTGGCGTCGCAAACAGGGACAAGACGCCGCCGGTAATATTCGCCGGTGGAATTGACGGGTTAAGATCATCCAGATAATTCTTTATCGCAAGCACATAGCCGGTTTTATCCGCCGGCAGCGAAAAACCGTATTTGTAAGGAGAGTCTTTCTCGCTGAACCGGGGAACTGTTTTTTTCTCTTCAGCGAATGCTCCCAATAATAAAAATAATAAGACCTGGACGGTCACAAGTTTTAATTTCTGTCTGTTTATTCCCATTTTTACCCCGCGTCGTTTTTGTGTTTTATTCTAAAGTTTATACTCTTACCAGGTTATCCACGCACGGTTTCCGTTATCTACAAGAAAGGAAACGGATTCCATCGTACCCCGGTCACCATATTCAACCCTGCCGTCCGGGAAAAGTATATTCGCTTTCCCGTGTCGTTTATAAATACACCTGTGAGACAGGCTTAAATAATTTGTAGATGTAGGATTATACGTGTAAAATATCCATGTCGGCGAATCATCGGAAAATGACTTGGTGGCACCGTCTGCCAATAACGGATAATTGTTGATATTTCTGGGATGATAGGTCGTTCTTCCCAGTTTGAAAAATCCCGCGCGTTGGTCTGAACCATAAATTTCGTTAGTATCATATGCATTGGAGGCTTTGGGACAAATACATGCGTTCGTGTTTTTTAAATAGACTTTAATATATTCATCCCAATGGGAATAGACTGTCGTCCACGGATTATCGTTAGCGGGAAGATAATCATCATAGTCATCCCGATAAAGATTAAATGCCAGTCCCAACTGTTTAAGATTACTTGCGCAACTGGTTCCGATGGCTTTTTCCCTGGCCTTGTTCAACGCCGGCAGCAGCATCGCCGCCAGAATCGCTATGATAGCGATCACAACGAGGAGTTCGATTAAAGTGAAGATTTTTTCTTTTGCCGATTGTGAAGCTTTCATTTTTCACATTCTCCTTAGATAAGTTAAACTGGCGTTATTACTTCCGAAAAAGCATTTGCTTTTTCAAAACGATTAATTTTTTTCTGAATTTTATTTTGGAAATTGGCTCCCGGCGCTGAACTGCTGCTGCGAATAAGAAATTCAACAGGCAGGACAAGCTGTTTTTCCCTGACGGTTCCGGTATTGATCCATTCAACCAGCTTTCTGCCGGCTTCAAACCCCAGTTTTTTCAGCGGCTGCCGCACTGTCGTAAGAAAGGGCGGGTGGTAAGTGAAGCGGTCAAAATCATCAAAACCGACAACTGAAATATCTTCAGGCACCAACAACCCGTAATCTCTGAGATCACGTATTGTTGCCATAGCCAGATAAAACCCCGCGGCAAAAATCGCGGTCGGCGGGTATCGCAAGGTCAATAATTTTTTAATTGAAGAATAAATATACGCCTCATAATCCTGCGAAGGATTATCATATATCAAATGCGGATCAATTGCAATCCCCGCCTGTTTCAGAAACTTCTTATAACTGCTTAGACGATCCTGCAAATTGGAAGATTTCGGATCTCCTCCGATATAAGCAATTCGTTTATGCCCAAGACCGGTAAGATGCTCCATGATAGACAAAGTACCGCTAATATTATCGGTATCCACTGAGACCAGATTTTTGTTGCCGATAAATGCGGAAGATACGCTTACTATAACATGAGGTATTGTTGTTAAATCATTACTGCATTCGAGCGCGCTACAGGGATCAGTGATCAATACGCCGTCAAGACGGCAGTTATGATATAATTCTACGACATCGGCATCCGTTTCTTTCAACAAAAGCAAATTCATATTATCGCCGAGACCAGCACGAAATCCATCCATAAGTTGCAGAAAATAGGGGTCTTTATCCGGATGCATAAGACGGTTTATTAAGCCTATTGTTTTGGGGGCAACACTTTTATTCCGGGGAAAATTCACGAAATTGCCGCCGCTCCAGCCCCGGCGTCTTAGCAGCAGACCCTGTTGTTCCAGATTTTTCAGGGCATGGCGCAATGTTACCCTGCTGATCCCAAACTGCCGCGCCAATTCCGGCTCCGGAGGCAGCTTGTTTCCATGGACGAATTTGCCGCTGCGGATATTGTCCCGCAAAAAATCAGCAACCCGGCTGTAAGCAGGAGAAACCAGGTCATCCCGTATTTTTAATTTAATTGTATCTTTTGTTTTCATATTAATACTATATAATACCTTTTAGCTTTTGTCAAGGGGGGATTTTTGCCAGAAGCGGAAAAAATCAATATTTTATTATTTTCCTTAAAGGAAAACGGATTATTCCGTTGCCGGTTTGCGGAACTTTGCGAAGAAACGGCTGATGTCTGCGGTCCATTTCCGGTCAAGGGAAGGCATTACGTATTCCAGCGGCGTGCGCTGTTTGCGGGGAATCAGGTATATTGTCCAGAAAAGCAGCAGGAAATTGATCAGTATATTCTGCCAGGAAAACAGAGCCCAGTTGATTCTGCTGTACAACTCGTAATTGAAAAACGGACGGAAATAAGCAATAGTCCAGCATTCGCCGGAACCAAACAAGTCCATCAGGAGATGCAGATGAAAAAGCGCCAGATAAAGAATGAAACATTTTATTTTGCGGCTGGAAAGAACGGCGAATATTAAAGATATTATGACCCCGAAAAGCAGGTTGTGTCCGAGAATGTGATGATAATCATAAATACTTCTCATAATACATTTTTGTTTTGTCAAAAATTCTACTATTTTTTTAATTCATCTCTTTTATTTACAATATCTTATTGGAGGTTTTCAGTATTCCCCCTGTTTAATATTTGAAAAACATTTTTTTTGTTTTTCAGAACACTTCTTTTTCACTTTAGCGCAGAAGTTTTGTCAACGGTTAAAACCGTATAAAAAGCGACCACAGGAAGCGGCTTTATGCCGGTTTTGTGCCTTGACAAGGCTTCTCACTGAAGTACCACGCACTCTCTGCATTCAGCTCGAACGTTCGCATCTTTTTAAAAATTTGCATGCTCATTTTTAAAAAGCCTCTCTTTTCGAGAGCGGTACTATCCAAGCGCAAC
>JBAYCO010000352.1:0-4973 GCA_041668685.1 Victivallaceae bacterium
CCCTGAAATCCTTGAGCCGGTTCAGGTAATCCCTGAGCTTTTCACTGGCCTTGTACTGGGCCTGGGCTGTGGCGAGAAATAATTCCTCATAAGTATTGAATTTCCCGGATTTCCGGTCAGCTTCAAGTTTTTCGTAGTGTTTGTTGCGTATGTAACTGATGGTTTCGGAAGTTATTTCCGGCGGCGTGACGCGCCAGCTGTCCCCGAAAGGATCCCGCATGCTGCCGATGCCGAAAGGCGTTGTCCTGGATTCAATCGCTCCCGGCGGCGTAGCATCCATCGTCAGCCAGCCCATGCCGGGAATAAAAATCTGAGTCCAGGCATGGGCGTGATAGGCGTGCACTTCAAAATATTTGTTCAAGGCGTTGTAATTGCCGGGAGAAAAACCGGTTGCCACTCTTGCGGGCAGTCCCGCCAGGCGGGCCATCACTGTCAGGGCCGAAGCGAAATATTCACAGTGTCCTTCATGTAGTTGGAACAAGAAATAATCGACTGTCTCTTTGCCCCTCGGCACTGGCCGCGCATACTGCTGATAATTAAAATTATTCCGGAGATAATCCCTTAAAACCAAGGCTTTTTTATACGGGTCGCTGATATTCCGGACAAGCATTTTTACCAGGCGTTTGATACGCCAGCTGATCTTATTTCTGGGCAGTTTCATATAATGCGACGGTTTCATGGAATCAACCCAGAAACCGTTCCAGTCGAGTTTTGCGCGCTTCTTTTCATCCATTGACGGAATGTACAGCGCCGTAATCACATTGTAGAGGCACGGCAGCGGCGGATATTTTTTTTCGGTCAGTACCACATTGAAGGGGGAGCTTCGGAAACTGTAATAACCGGCATTGCCTTTAAAAACGCTGACTGAGGTGGGCCGATAAGCGAAATAAAGTTTCGGTCCCAGCCATTTCTCGACTATGAAGTTAGTTTCGATTTCATAATGAGTAATATTCTGGTTGAGTTCCGATATTTTCCTGACCTTGTTCGCTTTTACCTTTGGCGAAAATGTCCACTTAGACCCGTTATAGTTATCATAAATCTGCGCGACCCAATATAATTTAACCGGGGATTTTACCCTGAAAATAAGCTCCTGGCCGGGAGTCCCGCTTCCGCCGTCGCCCGGTACGCTCATGCGGCGGTCTTTTTTCATTTTGATCGGGGTGCCTGATTTGCCGACATTGGTCGGCGAACCGCTTTTGACCGTCATATCGCCTTTGGGGCTCTTTTTTACCTCGCCCCGCGCGAACCAATTCCTGAACGCCGGCGGCAGGACTGACGTGTTTTCCGTCCTGAAAGAGGAAACGAACAGGCCCTCGCCTTCGCTTTCCTGATCAGGAATCATTGAAAAAATATAATAGGCAAAAGCCAGGGTTAAAATTATATGGATGCAGTATTGAGGCCAGCTCCGGGAAAATATTTTCGCGGGATTTTCCAGGTCAAGCTGGCTGGCAATTGATTTTAAACGGGTGGAATACAGCAGGAGGGCGCACAATATCGCGGCTCCGCAAAAAGCGATTAAAAAGATCCTTCTGGGAAGCAACGCCCCGTAAAGGAAGAGAAAAACACTGACGAAGAACAAATAATCATAGTCGTTCCGGCGCTGCGCCATAATAAAACAGAACGCGGCAATGCAAAGCCCCTCGACCAGAATTTTGTCGACCGGGACTTTTTCTTTGATCCTGAGCAGGCACCAGACCGCGGCGGCGGCAATGAATATCAGCTGGCCGACGAAACGTTTGTTGGAACTGAGATATTTGTACGGAATATAAGCCAGCGCGCCGACCGGAAAAAGCAGCGCCAGCAGAGATAAAGTCAGTATCGGGTCCGCGTGCTGCCAGAGCGAACAGGTCAGCGCCAGGCCGAAATAAATCACATACGCCCAGTGGAACGGCAGGCGCTGCGGTTCTTTCCACTGGCGGGAAGTGTCGATGATTTTTTTCAGTTCTTTTTTATTACTCATTATGCAGCATCGCGGAAATATTTGTTTTAAAAGTGGCGGCAAAAGGAGAAATGCCGGGAGTTTTGTTTATTTTCAGTTTACCGGGAATTATTACTCGTGGTTCATTCGGGTCGATTGCCGGAAAATACTGTTTCGGCGCGTAAATCCACCTTACTTCGATATCATGTTCCGGGAGCAGTTCGAAACTATGGCGCGCTTCCTTGGGTTCGCTCATGGTCAGGCAGTAGAAAATGGAATTCCGGGGGAATGAATCCATGGCTTCGCCTATGAGGTCATCCAGCTTCATACTGCTGGGTTCAAGGCTGGTAAGACAGCCGATTATCTGTTTTTTGAGGCTTACCGCGTCCCCGAACAAATGTATCATGGGAGCGTTTCCGGAAGCTGTGTAAAAATAAATGTTGCAATACATTTCGGCGAGATATTCAACTATCGAGGCTGTCGTTTTTATCAGGAATTCAAGATTATTGTCATTCGGGTCGTTTCCTATGCTTTTATGATATGAATCCAGAAGAATAATTACCCGGTCAAGGGTGTTGGCCTCGAATTCCTTGACCATCAGTCTGCCTTTCGCCGCCGTCGCTTTCCAATGGATAAAGCGCATTTCATCCGTTGAACGGTACTCCCTTATTCCGAAGAACGACAAGCCTTGTCCCGCGACTCCAAGCAGGCGTCCGGTCGGAGCCGGCATAATCCGTCGCTTGAACCGGATCGGCAGATTTGAGAGATTGATTATTTTGGGATAGATCATTACCTCGCCGGGGATGTTGAAGACCCGGCGGCGTTTAAATAAACCGGCCGGATCACCGCTTAACAGGGATATCCGGGAAAGCTTGAAGAAACCGCGCTTCATGGCCGGTATCTGCCGGTCGATCTGGAGCCGTTCATGCGGCTTCATCGGGGGAACCGCGTAATTGAAGACCTGATTTTCAGTAAAACCGCATTTTTCCCTGACGATGATCGACTGCCGGTAATAAAACGAATTGTTTATGATAATCAGCGGCAGGATGACTTTGGAGTCGGCGACCCCGTCCGCATTTGAACACCGTTCCACATGTACCCGCAGCAACGAGAGAAACGCCATAAGATAGCTGGCGCAGACAAAACCGGTCAGGAGCGCCGCTGTCAACGCTGTACCGAGGCTGACGTTTACCAGTGCGATGCCAAGACTGCCCAGAGCCGCGAAAGTGAACATTACCCCGCGTAACGTGGGTAATACGATAATCATATATCAACTTCCTCATTTTCCATGGGAATTTCTTCCAGTATCGAATCCAGAACATTGTCGACACTGTTCCATTCTCCCTGAACGCGAAGTTTCAGTTTCATACGGTGCGACAGCACAGGTTTGACCATTTCCCGAATATCCCGCGGCATGACGTAATCCCTGGCGTAATAAGCGGCCAGCGCCTGGCTGACCCGCATAAGCCCAAGCGAGGCGCGGGGACTGCAGCCGCCGGAAAGGGCCGGGTGTTCGCGGGTGGCGTTTGAAATTTTTATTATATATTCTTTGAGTTTGTCCGAGATCAGGACTTTTCTGACCAGCGCGTTGCAATGCACGATATCCGTGGCTTTCACCACATAGGAAATCGTATTGAGCGGATGTATGGAAGCCTGTGAAACCAGGATCTCCTTTTCTGCCGAGGCGTCCGGATAACCTACCGAAAGACGCATCAGAAAACGGTCAAGCTGAGGCTCCGGCAGCGGATAGGTGCCGTGATAATCTTCCGGGTTCTGGGTGGCGATTACGAAAAAAGGTTTAGGCAGGACATGGGCGTTGCCGTCGATAGTGATAACGGATTCGGACATACATTCAAGCAGGCTCGACTGGGTGCGCGGAGTAGTGCGGTTTATCTCGTCGGCGAGGATCACGTTGCCGAAAATCGGCCCCGGCATGAATTTAAACTGTTTTGTCCCCTCATTATAAATATTCATCCCGGTAACGTCCGACGGCAGCATATCCGGGGTAAACTGGATTCTCCGGTAAACCCCCTGTATGGATTTCGCCAGTGTCTGGGCGAGAACGCTTTTACCGACTCCGGGCATATCTTCCAGGAGAAGATGGCCGTCGGCGAAAAGGCAGACGATAGCGTTTCGGATAACGTCGGGTTTACCTTTGAAAACGATGCTGATATTTTCTTCCAGGCGCTGGACGACGTATTTTATAAAATCAAAGGAGAAATTCATGCTCTCAACAGTTTTGGTCTGCGGCTCCTGGAAGTTATATTCGAGAACGGAATTGTCCGGGTCGTTGAATACCAGCATTGTCGAGCCGATCTGGATTATATCCTGATGTTTGATCTGTTGTTTGCCGGAAGTCGGAACCGAATTCAAAAATATGCCGTTGACGCTTTTCAGGTCTTCAATAAAAAATTTATTGTCCTGGCGTGTAACCCTGGCATGCTGGCGGGAAGCTTCGCTTTTCGCTATTACGATATCGCATTTCGGATCGCGCCCGATGATGACGGAATCTTTATCCATCACGTATTCATGGGTGCTTCCGTAACCCTCCTGGATAGTAAAAGTCGGTAAATTGCGGTTTTTCTTGTTCATGGCGTTCCCTCTTTTTTAATGAGTTGAACAGGCACACTCATATTCTCCCCGAATATTTTCCCGTTCAGGCTAAAATCTCCTGAACATTCCTCCTTGAGGATTGCACCTGGGACAATTTAATTTTTTTCCTGCAAGCTTCGCGATAAGCGCGACAGGGTAAAGATACATTCTGAAGTCAGCCCGTGCAAGCGGCAAAACCAGCCCAAAACCGAGTATGAGGTAAAAATACCTTGAATAGGTA
The DNA here is from genome assembly GCA_041668685.1 of Victivallaceae bacterium. Classification (GTDB taxonomy): domain Bacteria; phylum Verrucomicrobiota; class Lentisphaeria; order Victivallales; family Victivallaceae; genus JAHOYW01. The sequence continues at coordinate 4,752 of JBAYCO010000352.1, forward strand.
ATCACGCCAATCAGGGAAACAAGGATTATGAACAGGGGAATCTTCGCGGCCAGCAGATAAATAACAAGTATTCCGCGGTAGGTCAGACTGCCGGTTCCATGACATAAACCGCATTCTTTTTTGTTTTCTTCCATAAACAGCTCCTCTTGCCTGCGACTGTGTTATTCTATCACCGGCCACATTCTTCCCGCCGAGTTGGTCCTCAGTTTTACCCGCATATCG